>JAFGEZ010000037.1 GCA_016931295.1 Candidatus Krumholzibacteriota bacterium | reverse complement strand
CTGGGGGGATCTACTTCACGTGGCCGATCGGCCCCGACTGGGCCGTCTCGGCGGGAGCGGCCGTCGACCGGAACGTTCCCGGCGTGGGGGCGCTCGAACGCAGCGTCAGGCAGCGGTACCGGCTCGGGGTCGAACGGACCGGCGGTTTGTCTGTCTTCCGTCTCCACGTCGAGGGCGCGCACAAGCGCAACCATCTCGTCGCCGGCGGATCGACGGGGGAGGGACAGTTCCTCGCGCGCGCCGAGGCGGCAGGGCCGGTGCCGATCGGCTGGGGACGCCTCCTGCATCTCCGGGTTCTCGGCGAGGGGGTCTTCGCCTCCGGGCTGATCGAGCCGGCCGAACGGTATCCGCTCGGCGGCGCGACGACGCTCCGGGGGTACCGCGAAAACCAGTTCCGCGGCGAACGGATCGCCCTTTTCTCCGCCGAATACCGTCTCACGGGGGACGGGCGCGTCTTCCTCTTCGACGACGCGGGCGCCTTCTTCGTCGAGGGGGAGGGATGGACGGCGAAGAACGGGGCCGGGTTCGGGCTCCGATCGGATTCGCCCCTCGGCGTGATCGAGCTCTCCTTCGGCGTGGGGGAGCGGTTGTCACTCGACGACACTCGCATCCACATTTCCCTCCGGCAGTCCTTCTGATTCCCGGGTCGCCTTGACGGGACAGGGCCGGGCGACTATAATAAGGCGCTTTTCGATGGTACCCGAGAGGAGGCGACCGACGTGACAGAAGTGCTGAAGGCGCGCGCCGGAGAGATCAGCCCCGTGCTGGCGCGGGTGGCGAGTGACGAGGGGATGGAGCCGGAACGGCTCCGCGGGCTGGTGGCCGACGGCCGGGTCGTGCTCACGGGCTATGCGCGGAAGCATTCGAGGCCGATCGGGATCGGCGAGGGCCTCAAAACGAAGACCAACGCGAACATCGGCACGAGCCCCGACCACAAGGACGCGGACGTCGAGTTCGAGAAGCTCCGCGCGGCCGTCGACGCCGGGGCGGACGCCGTCATGGACCTCTCCACGGGCGGCGACATCGACGCCGTCCGGCGCCGCATCCTCGCCGAGTGCGAGGTGGCCGTCGGCACGGTGCCGATCTACCAGGCGGTCGTCGAGAAGACGAGGGCGGGCGGCGGCCTCGTCGACTGCACGGCGGACGACTTCTTCGACGTGATCGAGCGCCAGGCGAAGGACGGCGTCGATTTCATGACGATCCACTGCGGTCTCACGCGCCGACTCGCCGAGGGGGTGGCCCGGACGCGGACGGCGGGTGTGGTGAGCCGCGGCGGCTGTTTCCTTCTCCAGTGGATCGTCCACAACAACCGGGAGAACCCCTACTACGAGCACTACGACCGGCTTCTCGACATCGCCGGCCGGCACGACGTCGCCCTGAGCCTCGGCGACGGGCTCCGGCCGGGCGCGATCGCCGATTCGACCGATCGCGCGCAGGTCGGCGAGCTGCTCGTCATCGGCGAGCTCGTCGATCGCGCGCGGGAGCGGGGCGTGGCCGTCTTCGTCGAGGGGCCGGGGCACGTCCCGATCCACGAGATTCCCGCCAACATGCTGCTCCAGAAGAAGGTCTGCCGCAACGCCCCTTTCTACGTACTCGGGCCGCTCGTCACCGACGTGGCACCGGGGTACGACCACATCACGGCGGCGATCGGTGGCGCCGTGGCCGCCTGGCACGGCGCCGATTTCCTCTGCTACGTGACCCCCTCCGAGCACCTGCGTCTGCCGTCGGTGGAGGACGTGCGCGAGGGCGTCATCGCGGCGCGCATCGCGGCGCACGCGGGGGATATCGCCCGGGGGATCCCCGGGGCCGCGGAGTGGGACCGGACGGTTTCGCGGGCCCGCGCGGTCCTCGATTGGCGGACCGTTCTCGAGAACTCGATCGATCCGGAGCGGGCCGAGGCCCTCTATGACCGCAGCGCCGACGAAAGCGGAGAACTCTGCTCGATGTGCGGCGAGTTCTGCGCCATTCGCGGGACGATGCGCAGCCGCTCCGAAGACGAGACGGTCTGAGATGGCCGGGCGTTCGTCGACGCCGGCCGATTTCTTCGAGGCGTTCCGTTCCGCCGGCGGGATCCTTCCCGATCGTTCCGGCCTCGTCGCCTGCCTCCGCGTGGGGCCGGTGCCCGCGTCGATGCTTCTCGATCTCGCCCGCGCCGCGGGCGTTCCCGGGGGCAACCCGATCGAGGAGGCCGCCTCGGCGCCGCGTCGCCGCGAGACGGCGCCCGCGGGCGGAGAGGGCGGGGCGCCCGGGTCCCTTCCCACGCTCGAGGAGGTCTTCGAACGCCTCTTCAGGACGCTCGGGGAGCGCCGGCCGGGCCAGCTCGAGATGGCCGCCGCGACCGCCGGCGTGCTCGACGAGGGCGGCGTCCTCTTCGTCGAGGCGGGAACGGGGACGGGGAAGTCACTCGCCTACCTCGTGCCGGCCGCGCTCCACCACCTCGCCACCGGAGAGCGGATCGTCGTCTCCACCCACACGCGGAACCTCCAGGAACAGCTCCTCTCGCGGGAGATCCCGATCGTGCGGGAGGCGATCGGCGGCAACGTGCGCGTCGAGCGGCTGATGGGGCGCGAACGGTACCTCTGCGCGCGGCACGTCCTCTCCGCCGTCCTCCGGCTCTCCGACCGGCCCGGCGAGGCGCTCGATGCGGCCATCGCCGCGGCCCTCGCGCCGGAGGGGGTCGTCGACGAGCTCGCGGGGCTTCCCCGGGGAGTCGATCCGGCCTCTCTCGCCGCGCCGCGCCGCTGCACGCTCTCCTCCTGCCCGCACGCGGCCGGATGCGCGCTGATCGCCGCGCGGCGGCGCGCCCGCGAGGCGGCGATCCTCCTCGTCAACCACGCGTTGCTTTTCACCGACTACCGGCAGGGAGGCGGCCTCCTCGGCGCCTGGGACCGCGTGATCTTCGACGAGGCGCACCATATCGAGGGATGCGTCACCGACACCCTCTCCGTGTCGGCCGGATCGAAGGATCTCGACCGCATCCTCGAGCCCGTCTCGCCGCTGGGGCGGCGCAACGACGCGTGGAAGCTCCTCCTCAACGACCTCACGGTCGCGCGGCGGGGGGAGGACTGGGAGGCGCGGCTCGCCGGCGCCGCGCCGTTCGCCGCCTCGCTGCGCGAACGCTACCGGCGGCTCTTCACCGTCCTCGAAACCGAGGTACGCGGCGCGGTCCGGGAGCGGCGGATCCGGTACCGGGACGGCGAGGAGACCTTTGCGATGGTGCGCGACGATCTTGATGGCATTTATCATGATTGCAACAAGTTGAGAGATTCGTTTCTTCCGATGCTCGAACCTGTGGTCGGCGGCGCGGCCGCCGTTTTCCAGGGGGAGGTCGGGTACGCGGCGGCGGCCGTCGCGGAGCTCGCCGACGCGCTGCGCTACCTCGCCGGCCCGGGAGGCGAGGAGGACGTGTACTGGATCGAGCGGGACGGCGCCGGGCGGATCGCCGCCTTCCGCGGATCCCCGATCGCCGTCGACCGGATCTTCGCCGATTTCCTCGAGGACGGTGTGCGCGCCGCCGTCTTCACCTCGGCGACCCTCGCCCGGAACGACCGCTTCGACGAGACGATGGAGACGCTCGGCGTCCGGTTCACCCGCCACGAGGTGCGGACGCTCCTTCCCGCGCCGCCCTTCGATCCGGCGGACAACTGCCTGCTCCTTCTGCACGGCGACGGGCGGGATCCGAACGCGCCGGAGCATGCCGACGACACCGCGCGCGTCGTCGCGATGCTCGCCCGGCGCCTCGGGCGGCGGACGATGGTCCTCTTCACCTCCTACCGGATGTGTCTCGCCGCGGCGAGGCTGCTCGCCGGCGAGGAACTGCCCGGCCCCGTTCTCGTCCAGGAACCGGGGTGCGGCCGCGAGGCGCTCGCCGCGCGGCTCCGCCTAGAGCCCGGCGCGACGCTTCTCGGCGTGGCGAGCTTCTGGGAAGGCGTCGATTTCCCCGGCGAGGAGCTCGAGGTGCTCGTCATCCCGAAGCTGCCCTTCCCCGTGCCGTCCGAGCCGATCGTCGAGGCCCGCGCCGAACGCATGAGGGCGCTCGGCGAGGATCCCTTCCACCGTCTCTTTCTCCCCGCGGCGATCCGGCGGCTCAGGCAGGGAATGGGACGGCTGATCCGGCGGCGCGACGACCGGGGAGTGGTCGTGATCATGGACCCGCGGATCGACGCACGATTCTACGGGCGAACGATCCTCGACGCGCTGCCCGTTCCCGCCGAGCGCCCGGCAGGGGAGGAGGCCCTCGTCGAGCGGGCCGCGGCGTGGTTTCGCCGGTGACATGCCGGCGCACGGCGCGCCTCGAACCGGGCCCGGCCGCTTTCAGCGGCGTCGCGTCCGGGGCCATCGCGTCTTTACGGTTGTGTTCGCGCCCGAAACGCGGTAGCATGAGACGACCTGCCGATGCGACGGATAATGTTGCGCAACGTGCGCGTATAGATATGGTTACGCTGAACACCTGATCCGATTCGGAGGTGTGTCTGATGACGTCGAAAGAGATCCGGGCGCCGCGGGGCGCCACCATCAGCTGCAAGGGCTGGTTCCAGGAGGCCGCGCTGCGGATGCTCATGAACAACCTCGATCCCGAGAACGCCGAGAACCCGGCGGAGCTCGTCGTCTACGGCGGGCGGGGGAAGGCCGCGCGGAACTGGGACTGCTACGAAAAGATCGTCGAGACGCTGCGGAACCTGGAGAACGACGAGACGATGCTCGTCCAGTCGGGAAAGCCGGTGGCCGTCTTCCGCACCCACGAGCTCGCGCCGCGCGTCCTCATCGCCAACTCGCTCCTCGTGCCGAAGTGGGCGACCTGGGAGCATTTCTGGGAGCTCGAGAGCAAGGGGCTGATGATGTACGGCCAGATGACGGCCGGCTCGTGGATGTACATCGGCACCCAGGGGATCCTCCAGGGCACCTACGAGACCTTCGCCGCATGCGCGAAGAAGCATTTCGGCGGCGATCTCGCGGGCCGGTTCGTCCTTTCCGGCGGGCTCGGCGGGATGAGCGGGGCGCAGCCGCTCGCCGTCACGATGAACAACGGCGCTTGCCTGATCGTCGAGGTCGATCCCGAGCGGATCAGGCGACGCCTCGAGACGCGCTACCTCGACGAGATGGAGACCGATCTCGATGCCGCCCTCGCGAAGGTCCTCGCCGCGAAAGAGGAGCGGCGGCCGCTTTCGGTCGGACTCGTGGGCAACGCGGCGGACGTTTTCCCCGAGCTGGCGAGGCGCGGCGTCGTTCCCGACGTCGTCACCGACCAGACCTCGGCGCACGATCCCCTCAACGGCTACGTTCCCCGCGGCTACGACGTCGCCGAAGCGGCCGAACTGCGCCGCGTCGATCCGGACCGCTACATCGCCGAGGCGATCGAGTCGATCGTCGAGCACGTCCGCGCGATGATCGATCTGAAAAAGAAGGGGGCCGCGGTCTTCGATTACGGCAACAACATCCGCGGCCAGGCCGAGAAGGGCGGGCTCGTGAACGCCTTCGACTTTCCCGGCTTCGTGCCGGCCTACATCCGGCCGATGTTCTGCATCGGCAAGGGCCCCTTCCGCTGGATCGCCCTCTCGGGCAAGCCGGAGGACATCCATCGCACCGACGACCTCGCCCTCGAGATGTTCCCGGAGAACGAGTCGCTCTGCCGCTGGATCAGGATGGCGCGCGAGCGGGTCGCCTTCCAGGGGCTGCCGTCCAGGATCTGCTGGCTGAGCTACGGGGAGCGGAAGGCCTTCGGCCTGGCCATGCACGACCTCGTCGCCTCGGGGGAGATCTCGGCGCCGATCGTGATCGGCCGCGACCACCTCGACGGCGGCTCGGTCGCCTCCCCCTACCGGGAGACCGAGGCGATGCGCGACGGATCGGACGCCGTCGCCGACTGGCCGATACTCAACGCGCTCCTCAACACGGCCTGCGGCGCGGCGTGGGTCTCTGTCCATCACGGCGGGGGAGTCGGCATGGGACTTTCCATCCACGCGGGACTCGCCGTCGTCGCCGACGGGACGCCCGGGGGTCGCGAGAAAGTGGCCCGTTGCCTCGAATGTGACCCTGGCACAGCAGTTGCAAGACACGCCGATGCAGGCTACGAGATAGCCGTTGAAAAAGCGAAGGATGCAGGGCTTCACATCCCGATGTTGGGCGACTGACGGCGGTTCCGAATCCGCCGCGGGGTGGCCCGCCCGTTCACGGAAATCCTGAGCGCTCGTAACCGTATGCATTCTGCCCGGCTACGCCGGCACAGGACTATCATTCTGCAAGGAGTGGCGCTTGCCCGAGTCCGTCGATCTGCTGCTTCACGGCGCCGGCCAGCTGGTCACCTGCCGGGCGTCCAGGCCGGGGCCGAAGCGCGGCGGTGCGCTGGCCGATCCGGGGCTGGTGTCCGATGGCGCGATCGCTGTCACCGGCGGCAGAATTCTGGCCGTCGGAACGGCCGGGGACGTCCGGGACGCGATCCGCGGCATGACCGTCCTGCGCGAGATCGACGCCGGCGGCCGCGTCGTGATGCCGGGCTGGGTGGATCCCCACACCCACGCCGTCTTTACGACCTACCGCGCCGACGAGTACGAGGCCAGGATCCGCGGCGACACCTACCTCGAGATCGAGAAACGCGGCGGCGGGATCAAGCGGACCGTCGGCGGCGTGCGCGCCATGGACGAGGCGACGCTCTTCGAGCTCTCGCGGCGCCGTCTCCTGAAGATGCTCGCGCAGGGCGTCACGACGATCGAGATCAAGAGCGGCTACGGGCTCGATCTCGAGAACGAGATGAAGATGCTCCGCGTCATCGCGCGACTCGGTGCCGAGACGCCCCTCGACGTCGTCGGGACCTTCATGGGAGCGCACCAGAAGCCGGCCGAAGCCGGCGACGAATACGTCCGCCTCCTCGTCGAGGATCTGATACCGGCGGCGGCCGCGAGCGGCCTCGCCGAATTCAACGACGTCTTCTGCGAGGAGGGGGTCTTCGACGTCGAGGAGACGCGCCGGATACTCGAGGCGGGAATGACCCACGGCCTGCGGGGAAAGGTGCACGCCGACGAGATCGTCGCGCTCGGCGGCACCGAGCTCGCCGCGGCCCTCGGCGCCGTCTCCGCCGAACACCTGACGAAGATCACATCGACGGGGATCGCCGCGCTCGCCGCGAGCCGGACGATCGCCGTTCTGCTTCCCGCGACGACCTTCGGCCTCGGGTCGCGCGACTACGCGCCGGCCCGCGACCTCGTCGAGGCGGGAGCGGCCGTCGCGCTGGCGACCGACTACAACCCGGGGAGCAATCCCTCGTGCTCGATGCCCCTCGCCGTGGCGATCGCCTGCTCGCAGATGCGGATGCTCCCGGGAGAGGCGATAAACGCCGCCACCTACAACGCGGCGTGCGCGATCGGGAGGGAATCGGAAACGGGGTCTTTGGAAGCCGGCAAGAAAGCCGACATGGTGATATACGACGTG
The DNA here is from genome assembly GCA_016931295.1 of Candidatus Krumholzibacteriota bacterium. Classification (NCBI taxonomy): domain Bacteria; phylum Candidatus Krumholzibacteriota; species Candidatus Krumholzibacteriota bacterium. Next base: position 45,935 of record JAFGEZ010000037.1, on the reverse strand, counting down.
GAGGATTTCCGCGAGATCCCCGCGCGTCCCGGAACCGATCACGCGGCGGTGGTGCTCAAGGACGGCGCCGTCGCGGCCGAGCGCCCCGGATACGAGGAGAAGAGCGAGGTGGGGCTGTGAGCAAGGCGAGCCAGCTCAGGCAGAAGGCGCAGGATCACCTCAAGAAGGGACGCCTCGAGAAGGCGATCGAGGAGTATACCCGTCTCGTCCAGCTCGAGTCCCGCAATCCGAACGTCTACAACGAGCTCGGCGACATCTACCTCAAGGCGGGCGACCGCATCCAGGCGGTCTCGAGTTTCGAGAAGGCGAGTTCCCACTACGAGAAGGTCGCCCTGTACAACAACGCGATCGCCGTCTGCAAGAAGATCCTGCGCGTCGTGCCGAACCGGCTCGACACGATCTTCAAGCTCGGCGAACTGAAGGCGAAACAGAAATTCACCGGCGAGGCGGTGAACTTCTTCCTCCAGTACATGAACGGTGTCCTGAACGAGCCGCAGCCGGCCCAGCCGGGGCTCCAGGAGCGCATCGATCTGATGCTCGAGCTCGCCGGCGACAACGAGGATCTCACCGCGACGGCCGCCGAACTGCTCGGCCAGGGCGGCCGGAACCGGGAGGCGGCCGAACTGCTCGCCGGTCTCGTCTCGCGGATCCGGGCCGGCGGGGATCGCGACCGCGCGACGATCTACCTCGAACGCCTCGCGATGCTCAAGAACACGCTCGGCCAGGAGGATCGCGCCCACGTCGAATCCCTCATCGCGTCGGAGGCCGACCAGCGGCCGCCGGCCGGAGAAAAGCCGATTGCTGGCGACGGCGTCCCCGTCCACGGGGAACCCGGCGCCGTGAAGTTGCCCGACGACGCCACGGTCGCCGCGGAAACCGACGCCGGCAAGGTTCCGGAGGCATCATCGCCCGTGCCGGAACCCGGCGTGACCGAGATCCCCGACGCGGCCTCGCCCTTCGACGAACCGGCCGCGCAGGCCGCGCCCGCGGGGGAGACGGCGCCCGGCGAGCCGGCGGCGACCGGCGGAGAGACCGCGACCTGCGAGCCGGTTGCGCCCGCCGGGGATGCTCTGTCAAACGATCCGGCCAGCCCGGCGGGGAATGCCGCGCCCGCGGGGGAGACGGCGCCAGGCGAATCGCGCACCGGGGAGATCCCCGTTGCCGCGGCGGAGCCCGAGGCGGCGGCGCCGAACGGGAAGGTCTACGACATCGCCGTCGATCCGCCGGAACGGGCCGCCTCGCTCGACGACATCTTCGACGAGGCCGACGACGCGCCGGCCCGGCCGACCGGCACGGAAAGCCTCGCCGAGGAGATCACCAGCGACGTCGAGGAGGACGATTTCAGGAGCCATTACGATCTCGGCATGGCCTATCTCGAGATGGCCCTCTACAACGAGGCGATCAAGGAGTACCAGATCGCGTCGCGGTCGGAGCATCTCCAGGCGAGCTGTTTCGAGATGATCGGGCACTGTTTCATCCTGCTCGACAATCCGCGGCTCGCCGTCAAGCAGCTCGAACGCGGGCTCGCCGAGGCGATCAGGTGCGGCGGAGACACGCTCGGCATCCACTACAATCTCGGTCTCGCCCGGGAGATGCTTGGTGAGCTCGAGCGGGCCCGCGAGCACTTCGAAGAGGTCTATATCGTCGACGTCACGTTCCGCGACGTCGCGGAGAAGATGAAGAAGCTCAGCACAATATCCTGAAACGGACGTACATGACCGATCCCGCCGCTCCCTGCGACCTGCACCTGCACTCCTTCCATTCCGACGGCATCCTGTCACCGGCCGAGCTCGTCCGGCGGGCCCGCGGCGCGGGGCTGGCCGCCATCGCCATCGCCGACCACGACACCATCGCCGGGCAGGCGGAGGCGATCGAGGCGGGGGGGAGAGAGGGCGTGGATATCGTCACCGCCGTCGAGTTCAGCCTCATCGAGGCGGAACGCGACATCCACCTGCTCGGCTACTGCGTCGATCCGGCCGACGGGCCTCTCTCGACGGCCCTCGCGGAGCTTGCGGCGGCGCGGATCGAGCGGGCCCGCGTGATCGTGGAAAAGATCAGGGAGGCCGGCGTGGACATCTCCTTCGACGACGTACGGGCCCTCGCCGGGCGTGGATCGATCGGGCGGCCCCACGTCGCGCGCGCGCTGCTCCGTGCGGGGGCGATCTCCTCGTTCTACGAGGCATTCGCCCGGTACATCGGGCCGGACGGTCCGGCGTATGTTCCCAAGCGGGTCCTCGCCCTCGAGACCGTGGTCGAGCTCGTCCACGGGGCCGGCGGAGTGGCCGTCTGGGCACACCCGGGCCGGATGGTGAACGACGAGCCGCTCCTCGGGCGGTTGCTCGCCGCGGGTGTCCGCGGGCTCGAGGCGACACATCCCAACCACAACAACACGACCGTCGCGCTCATCGTTGCGGCGACCGAACGTTTCGGCCTCGTCGCGACCGGCGGCAGCGATTTCCATTTCGACGAGGCGATGAAGGCCGATATCGGCGAGTCGACCGTGCCCTACCGGATCGTCGAGGAGCTCAGGCGCCTCGCCGGGGGAAGGTGAACGGCGGCCCCGGACAGAATTCCCGCTTGATTCTCCGGCACCGCTCCCATACAGTCAACCGGACCCGCGCCGGACATGACGCCGGCCGCGGCGACGGGCTTGAACACGGCGATCGACGGTATCCGACATGACCATCTCCCGACACATCGCGGCCTTTCTCGCGGCCGCTTCCTTCCTCGTTCCGGTCGCCGCACACGGCGCGTCGCCCGCCGATTCGCTTTTCTTCCCCGGCGAGGTCGATACCCTCACGCACGCCGATCTCCGCACGGTGAACGTCAACACGCTGAACGATATCCTCGCGCTCGCCCCCGGCGTGTCCTGGTGGCTCGGCGGCTCGCCCGCCTCCGCCACCGGATTCTCGATCGACGGCAGGCCGACGGGCGCGGCCCTTTTCGTCGACGGCGCGCCCTTCGTCGATCCCTGGGACGGCGAGGCGCTCTCGCGGTTCATTCCCTTCTCGCGGATCGAGCGGGTCGAGATCGTCCATTCGTCGTCGCCGCTGGCCACCGGGAGATGCGGCGCCGGGGGGGCCGTCGACGTCATCCTCGAGAGGGGGGGGCGGCAGGGGCCGTTCGCCAGGGCCGATTTCACCTACGGCAAGAGCGATCGCCGCGCGAGGCGCGTCTGGTTCTCCACGCCCCGGGGGCCGCTCTCGCTCGTCGTCGCGTACGACGAGTACCTGCAGGACGCCTTCGTCGCCGATCCCGAACGGCCGTCTTTCAAGATCGGCGAGTACGACGGCCGTTCGACGCTCCTCGGTCTCCGGATCGAGACGGAGGCCGGGGACGTCGTCGACGCCTCGCTGCACCGGTACGAGGAAGCGCACGTCACCGTCGACTACGCGCCGTCACCCGCCGACGTCGACGAGACGAGGCGGGACGGTTTCGACACGCGCCTCTCCTGGAGCCGCGGCACGGTCGCAGCGCGGGTGCGCCAGCGGAGCGTCGAGCGGATCTGGCCGACCGGGCGGGTCTCCTCGATGCTCGTCGCCGGCGAGGCCTCCTGGGACAATCAGGTCGGCGGATGCGCGGCGCGTTTCTTCGCCCGGGTCGAGGACGCCGACGCCGACGTGACGATCGGCGGCGTGACGGCGGCACCGGCGTGGCGCGTCTTCGAGGGCGGGGTCACCGGCGGATCGGCGATCGCCGGGGGGCTCCGCTGGCGTGGCGGCGTCCATGGCGGCGTTCACGACGAGGCCGGGGCATACCTCGGCGGGGAAGCGGGGATCGCGCGGGAGGCGGGAGGATGGACGCAGAGCGTCCTGGTTGCGCGTCGTCTCCGCGTGCCCGACGCGTCCGAGCTCTTCGCGCCGGCGGCGGATCCGTCCGGGAAAACGCCGCTCGGATCGACCGCGCTCGAACCGGCCGTCGTCGACGAGATCGCGGCGGGCGCGGGGCAATCGGGACGATTATTCGCGGAGGTCTTCGCGCGGCGGTCGAGCGACCTCCCCGTCGCCGGCGGCGTCCTGCCGGGCGTCTTCTCGGCGACGGGACGCGGCGAGACAATCGGCGCCCGGTGTCGCGCGCGGGGCGCGGGAAGCGTGCCGGGTTTCGCGGCGGCGTGGGCGCTGTCCGGGTCGTACCTCTTCGAGAAGAACGGGCATGTCGACGGCGTGCCCGTCTACGGGGCCCGCCTTTCAACGAGCCTGTCCCGCGCGGTGTTCAAGGAAACCGAGACAATCCGTCTCGGCGCCGGCGTCACGGCCTGGGGCGAGCGTTCGTGGGGAGAAGAGACACTCGACGGGTTCGTCTCGGTCGATCTCTCCGGCTCGCTCACGATCCTCGGCGCGATCGTCCGCGTCGAGTTGCGCAACGCGCTCGACACTGATGCCGAGACCGTACCCGGCTACCTGATGCCGCCCCGCTACTGGTCGATCGGGCTTCTCTGGGATTTCTTCGACTGATCTCGTGCAATTCGCAACCCGGCTCGCACGATGCGCGTCTCCGCGTACGCCGGCGGGCCGGCGTCCGCCGAAGGCGGCCACCGGATTCCCGGCGGCCGGTTCCCGTGGCCGGCGCACGGAAAACTGCCTGTTTCCGTGCCCTCGCGTGACCCCTTGCGAATCGTATAACTCCCTGCGATAGAACTTGATAACGAGAATCGTGCCCGGTGGCAAGAATATTGCAGCCGGGCATTTTCTGATAAATGTCGAGCCATGATTTCCGATTGAAGGGGTGTGTTGTCCCCACGCGCCGGTCGGGGAATTGCACCGTCGCGGGGGGGACCTGATACCGGTCGGAGGAAATCCTTGAAGGAAACGATAGCCAACCAGCTGCTGGATTCCAGCCTGATAAGCAAGGACCAGCTCGAGCTGGCGGTCTCGGAGCAGGGACGCTCCGGGGGAAGCCTCGGATACAACCTCGTAAAGACGGGGGCCATCTCCGAACAGGCGTTCTCGGAGTTCCTCTCCCAGCTCTACCAGGTGCCCGCCGTCGATCTCGACGACCTGCAGCCCGCCGACCATTCCGTCGAGTTGATCCCGTCCGAGGTCGCCACGAAATTCCAGGTCGTTCCCGTCAGCCGCGAGGGCAGGATCCTCACCGTGGCGATGGCGAACCCGGACAACATCTTCGCGATCGACGACATCAAGTTCATCACGGGGCTCGAGGTCCGCCCGGTCGTCGCCACCGAGACGGCGATCAAGCGCGCCATCGACCGCTTCTACGACTCGGCCGATTCGCTGGCCGAGGTGATGCGGGACATGGAGGAGGATTTCGAGATCGTCGAGGACGTCGACGACGATCTCGGGCTCGCCGAAGCGCAGAACGAGGACGCCCCCGTCGTCAAGCTCGTCAATACCCTCATCTCCGACGCGGTCAACAAAGGGGCGAGCGATATCCATATCGAGCCGTTCGAGAAGCAGCTCCGCGTTCGCTTCCGCATCGACGGCATGCTCCACGAGATGATGTCCCCGCCGATCAAGATGAAGGGGGCGATGATCTCGCGCCTGAAGATCATGGCCGAGCTGGACATCGCCGAGAAGCGGGTCCCCCAGGACGGCCGTATCAAGATCCGGATCGGCTCGAAGCAGATCGACCTCCGCGTGAGCACGCTGCCGACGATCTTCGGCGAGAAGGTCGTGATGCGTATTCTCGACAAGAGCAACCTCGAGATCGATCTCACCAAGCTCGGGTTCCAGCCCGAGGCGCTGGATGTCCTCAACAAGGCGATCGAATCCCCCTACGGGATGGTGCTCGTAACAGGCCCGACGGGCAGCGGCAAGACGACGACGCTCTACTCGGCGCTCGCCAAGATCAATCTGCCCGAATCGAACATCATGACCGCCGAGGACCCGGTCGAGTACAACATCGACGGGATCAACCAGGTCAACGTGCACGAGGAGATCGGCCTCACCTTCGCTTCGGCCCTCAAGGCCTTCCTCCGGCAGGACCCCAATATCGTCATGGTCGGCGAGATCCGCGATCTCGAGACGGCGTCGATCGCCGTCAAGGCGGCGCTCACCGGCCACCTCGTGCTGAGCACCCTTCACACGAATGACGCGCCGAGCACGATCAACCGGATGATCGACATGGGGATCGAACCCTTCCTCGTCGCGTCGTCGACGAATCTCATCCAGGCGCAGCGGCTCATCCGGCGCCTCTGCCCCCAGTGCAAGAAGGAGAAGGAGATCCATCCGGAGGCCATGCGCGAGCTCGGGATCGCCAACGCGCAGCCCTTCACGATATACGAGCCCATCGGGTGCCCGAAGTGTTCCGGCACGGGATACAAGGGACGTACCGGGCTCTACGAGGTCATGCCGATCAGCGAGGAGGTCAGGCAGATGATCCTCGATCGCGCATCGACCACGGAGATCAAGCAGCAGGCGGTCAAGGAGGGGATGCTGACGCTCCGGGCGGACGGGATCCTCAAACTGAAAGAAGGGATCACCTCGCTCGAGGAGGTCCTTCGTGAGACGACCGATCACTGACCGGCGAGGCCGGTGGGGAGATGACACGCGATGTTGAATCTGAGAGATCTGCTCCAGGAGATGATCGACAAGAAGGCGAGCGATCTGCATCTCACCGCCGGCGTGCCGCCGATGCTGCGCGTCGACGGTCTCCTCGCCAAGACGACGCACCCGGTCATGACGCCGGAGGTCTGCAAGCAGATCGCCTACAGCGTTCTCACCGAGGAGCAGCAGAAACGTTTCGAGAACGAGAAGGAGCTCGATTTCTCCTTCGGCGTGCAGGGGCTCTCTCGTTTCCGCGCGAACGTCTTCCAGCAGCGGGGCGTGACGAGCGTCGCGATACGGCAGATCCCCTACGAGATCCTCGAATTCAAGACGCTCGGCCTTCCTCCCGTCGTGGAGACGTTCGCCGAGAAGCAGAAGGGGCTCCTCCTCGTCACGGGGCCGACGGGCAGCGGCAAGTCGACGACCCTCGCTTCCCTGATCGACAAGATCAACTGCGAGCGCTTCGGCCACGTGATCACCATCGAGGACCCGATCGAATACATCCACCAGCACAAGAAGTGCATCGTGAACCAGCGCGAGGTGCGGGCCGACACCGAAACCTTCGCGCGGGCGCTCAAGTACGTCCTCCGGCAGGATCCCGACGTGATCCTGATCGGCGAGATGCGCGATCTCGAGACGATGCAGGCGGCGCTCACGATCGCCGAGACGGGGCATCTCGCCCTCGCCACCCTGCATACCAACTCGACCTTCGAGTCGATCAACCGCATCGTCGACAACTTCCCGCCGACGCAGCAGGCGCAGGTGCGCGCGCAACTCGCCTTCGTCCTCGAGGGCGTCGTCACGCAGCAGCTCGTTCCGCACATCTCCGGGCGCGGGCGCGTGCTCGTCTCGGAGGTGATGGTCTGCACGCCGGGTATCCGCGCGACGATCCGCGACGACAAGATCCACCAGATCTACGGACTGATGCAGGCCGGGCAGAAGTACGGGATGCAGACGATGAACCAGTCGCTCTTCAACGCGTACGTCAATCGCCAGATATCGATGGACGAGGCGGTCAGGCGGAGCTCCGACCCGATCGAACTCCAGCAGATGATGGGGGATCGCGCCGGCACGCGCGATTTCCAGCACAGCCGCAAATAGCACGAGAGGGGAATACCGATGGCCACGACATACATCTGGAAAGGCAGGACTCCGACGGGCGAGGTCCTCTCGGGGGAATACCTGGCCGAGAACAAGCAGGAGCTGATCAACTACCTGCGCAAGCGCAAGATCATCATCACGCACATCCGGCACAAGCCGAAGGACATCAACGTCAGCTTCGGGCTCAAGAACCGGATCACGACGAAGGACCTCGGCATCTTCACGCGGCAGTTCGCGACGATGATCAACGCCGGGTTGCCGATGGTGCAATGCCTCGACATCCTCTCCGCGCAGCTGGAGAAACCGTCCTTCAAGAAGATCGTCACGGAGGTGATGAGCGACGTCGAGTCCGGGGCGACGCTCGCGGAGGCCCTGAAGAAGCACGAATGCTTCTCCGACCTCTTCGTCAACATGATCGACGCCGGCGAGGCGGGGGGTATCCTCGACGTGATCCTCAACCGGCTCGCCGTCTACCTGGAGAAGGCCGATGCCCTCAAGGCGAAGATCAAGAGCGCGATGACCTACCCGACGATCGTCTTCTGCGTGGCGATCGGCGCGACGATCTTCATGCTGATGGTCATCATTCCGACCTTCGCCCAGATGTTCACCGACTTCGGCGGCTCGCTGCCGCTCCCGACCCGCATCGTCATGATGCTGAGCGATTTCCTCCGTGCGAACTGGTACCTGCTGCTCGCCATCGGGGTCGGCTCGTTCATTTTCATCAAGCGCTTCTACAAGACCGATGCGGGCCGGTTGCGGATCGACAAGCTGCTCCTCAGGATCCCCATCCTCGGCCAGGTCATCCGCAAGGGGGCCGTCGCCCGGTTCACCCGGACGCTCGGCACCCTCATCGCCAGCGGCGTCCCGATCCTCAACGGCCTCGAGATCACCGCCCGCACGTCGGGAAACAAGGTGATCGAGAACGCGGTCGTCGAGACGCGGCAGAGCATCAGCGAGGGAAACACGATCGCCGACCCGTTGAAGAAGTGCGGCGTGTTCCCGCCGATGGTCGTCCAGATGATCGGCGTCGGCGAACAGACCGGCGCCCTCGACGAGATGCTCGAGAAGGTCGCCGACTTCTACGACACGGAGGTCGACAACGCCGTCGACGCGCTCACCGCGGCGATCGAGCCGATCATGATCGTATTCATGGGCGCCATCGTCGGCGGCATGCTGATCGCGATGTACCTGCCGATGTTCAAGCTCGTGACAGTCGTTGCCGGGTAACCGGAAGGACGGCCCGATGAAGGCGTTTCCGCGTGCGTTTTCCCCCGTGGACGAGGGGAAGCTGAGAAGAGTGTCCGTGCTGCGGCTCGTCGTGGCGACGGTCGTCGTGGGGGCCGCGATCATGGCCCTCCAGATCGACCGCCGTCCCCTGTCGCTCGTGGCGCTGTACAGCCTGCTCGGCGTTTTCTACCTCTCGACGGGCGGGGTCTACCTCGCCTTCCGGGCCGGGATCTCCTTCTCGACGGCCCTCTGGCTGCATACGGCGATCGATCTCGCCGTGCTCACCGCCATCATGCATTGCAGCGGCGGATCGGCCTCGAACTTCACGATCCTCTACGTCCTGCCGATCCTGGCGAGCGGCACCTGGTTCCGGGTCTTCGGCGGGACGATGACCGCCGTGCTCGCCTCGTCGGCGTACATCATCTACACCGCCCTCGAGCTGGGGGGATGGATCGCGTTGCCCGCCGACGGGTTCTCCGCGCGGAACGTGGCCATACAGCATCCGCTCGTCCGCGGCTACCTGCACATGGCCGTCTTCGTGTTCACCGGTCTCGCGAGCGGCTGGTACTCGCGGCGGATCAGCAGGAAGAGCGAGCAGCTCGCCGACCGCGATCGGGAGATCCGGCGCATCCAGCTCAGCACGGACAATATCGTGGCGAACATGAGCTCCGGGCTCATCGTCACCGACACGTGCGGGGAGATCGTCACGATCAATCCCGCCGCCCTGCGGATACTCGGCCTCGACGCAAACGCCGAGTACGGCGGCCAAGCAATCGAGGAGGTCGCCGGGCGCATGAAGCCGCTCGTCGATGCGCTCTCCTTCGGGCTCGCCACCGGCGAGCCGAGGAGGCGGCAGGAAATCGAGGTGGAGCGGGTCGGGGGCGGCGTCATGCCGCTCGGGCTCAGCATCTCCTCGCTGCTCGACGAGAACGGGGAATCGCGCGGCGTCATCGCCCTCTTCCAGGACCTCACCGAGGTGCGCCGCATGCGCGAGCGGATCCGGTGGGGCGACAAGATGGCGGCGGTCGGCGAGCTCTCCGCTGCGATCGCCCACGAGGTGCGCGCGCCCCTCGCGTCGATCTGCGGCTCGATCCAGATGCTCGCCGAGGAGCTCGACACGAGCGGGGAGAACCGCGATCTCATGGATCTCATCATCCGGGAATCGGAGCGTCTCGACAACATCATCTCGGATTTCCTCGAGTACGCGCGGCTCAAGCACCCGGATTTCTCGTCCGTCGACATCGAGCGCTATCTCGATGAGGTGCTCACCCTGCTGCGGCATTCGTCCCCGGACAACCGGGCGATCGACATGAAACTGGAATGCCGGACGTGCGGGATGCGCATCATGGCCGACGACGAGCTCATCAGGCAGGTCTTCCTCAACATCGGCCTGAATGCGTGCGATGCGGTGGGGCGGAAGGGGCGGATCTCGATCGGGCTCCGGGCTGCCGTACATCCCCTGGGGGAGGAGAAGACGCCGACCGAGTGCGTCCGGATCGACATGGCCAACGACGGCCCGCCGATCCCGGCGGACGTGCTTCCGCGCGTCTTCGAGCCGTTCTTTACCACGAAGGGGGCCGGGACGGGGCTCGGACTTGCCATCTCGGCAAGGATCGTCGAGAGCCACGGCGGGGCGATCGAGGTGCGAAGCGACGAGACCGGGACGGTCTTCTCCGTCTTCCTGCCGATCGGCGGCGCGCCGGCGGAGGAGGACATGGAAACGATACACGAGATTTTCGAAACGATGCAGGGCGTCTGAACGGACGGGGGTCGCGTATATGGCAGGCGAACGGATAATGATCGTCGACGACGAGAAGAGCATGTGCCAGTACCTGTCGATCATGCTCAAGAAGGAAGGGTACGACGTCAAGACGTTCAGCGACGGCAGGAAGGCGGTCAAGGCGGCCGCGACGTCGAATTTCGACGTCGTCATCACCGACATCCGCATGGAGGGGATGGACGGCATCGAGGTCCTCTCCGCGATCAAGGAGATCGATCCCGCGCTTCCCGTCATCATCATGACGGCGTACGCGTCGCAGAAGACGGCGATCGACGCGCTCAACCACGGCGCCTTCTATTACCTGATCAAGCGGGCCGCCAAGAACGAAGAGATCAAGATGGTCGTCCGCAACGCGCTCGACATCCACAAGGTGAAGAGCGAGAACACCTTCCTCAAGAAGCAGCTCAAGAAGAAGAGCGATTTCAGGGAGATCATCGGCAAGAGCGAGGAGATACAGGAGGTCTTCGACCTCGTCGACAAGGTGGCCGACACGGACAGCACGATCATGATCTGCGGCGAGAGCGGGACGGGCAAGGAGCTCATCGCCCGGGCGATCCACTACCGATCGAGCCGGGTCGACGCGCCCTTCGTCACGATCAACTGCGGCGCCCTTCCGGAGAACCTGCTGGAGAGCGAGCTCTTCGGCCACGTGAAGGGATCGTTCACCGGCGCGATCAAGGACAAGGAGGGCCTCTTCAAGGTCGCCTCCGGCGGCACCTTCTTCCTCGACGAGGTGGGGGAGACCTCCTCGGCGATCCAGGTCAAGCTCCTCCGCGTCCTCCAGGAACGGGAGATCATCCCCGTCGGCGGGACGGCGCCGATCAAGGTGAACGTGCGCCTGATCGCCGCGACGAACGCCGATCTCGAGGCGGCCGTGAACGACGGGAGCTTCCGGACCGACCTCTACTACCGCCTCAACGTGATCCCGGTCGCCCTGCCGCCGTTGCGGGACCGGCGCGACGACATTCCCCTCCTCGTCAGCCATTTCCTCCGGTTCGCATCGGAGAAGACCGGGCGGGAGAGGACGATCTCGGACGAGGCGATGGAGCTCCTCTGCTCCTACGACTGGCCGGGGAACGTGCGGGAACTGGAGAACATCGTCGAGCGCGCCGTGATACTGCAGGACGGCGACGGGATCGGCGTGGAGGACCTGCCGGAGAAGATCCGGAATTTCTCCCGCCAGCGGCGCAGGCTCGTGATGGACCGGGCGCAGATGACGCTCGAGGAACTCGAGAAGGAGTACCTGATCTCCGTCCTCGAGGAGACGAACTGGCAGAAGAAGCGGGCCAGCTCGATCCTCGGCATCAACGCCTCGACGCTCTACCGCAAGATCCAGCGGTACGGGCTTGAACGGGAGTTGGCGGAAAGCTGACCTCGCGCATTGCGGAACGAGAGCCGGACCGGGCAGAAATCGACCCCGGCCATGAAACGGAAGCGATATGCGAATGCGTAACCTGATGAGAAAAGGGGGTTTGGGAAGGCGAGATCCTGAATGACGTTTGGCACAATGCTTGCGATTCCTGAATCGAGACCGGTTACCGCGACCGGTGCGGAAGAGAAGTAAACGGTTCGTGAAGACCGGAAACCTGAGACGACAAGGCCCGCGAGGGCTTTGCGAAAACGCACAAGGAGGTGCCTCGATGAACAACAAGGGTTTCACCCTCATCGAGCTCATGATCGTCGTGGTTATCATCGGTATCCTGGCCGCGATCGCCATCCCGAACTTCATCAACATGCAGGCCCGCGCCAAGGAAGCCTCCGTGAAGTCCAACTGTCACACCGTCCAGCTGGCCGCCGAGGATTTCGCGGTCCAGAACGACGGCGTGTACGCCGCTAACATCGACGCCGACACCACTCCCGGCGGCGATACGATCACCGACATGCTTCCGGGCGCCGCCCTCCTCGAGAACCCGTTCACGAAGGCCGCCACCGAGCCCGTGAACGCCGTCGCGGCGGCCGAGGGCCAGACCGGTTACATGCCGTTCGCTCCCGCCGGCACCAACATCGGCTACTCGATCACCGGCGCCGGCAAGGGTGGCAACGTCATCATCACGCTGAACAGCGGTCAGTAGAAACCTCTGCGGAACGTGACATCAAGGGGGGCGGCTCACGCGGGCCGTCCCCTCTTTTCATTCCCGGCCGCCCGTTTGCGCGGCCGGTACGCTTCCTGCAACTTCCGACGCACAGTGGAGAGAACGCCCGTCGAGCGGCAGGTTTTCCGCCCCTTTCGGGGAAGGGTGAACGGTTTCCTGCCGGACGCGGCCGGAACGGTGACCGGAAGACGGAAGCGAGCGTCATGACGATCCTCAGAGCGAACGATGTGCGGAAATCCTTCCGGGGCGACATGTCGCTCAGGAAGCGCGAGGTGCTCCACGGCGTCTCCTTCGAGGCGGGCCCCGGGGAGATCCTCGGGTTCCTCGGTCCCAACGGCGCGGGCAAGACGACGACGATCAAGATACTGCTCGGCCTGATTTGCCCGGACGCCGGCTCGGTGACGATCTTCGACCGCCAGGCGGGGGAAGGCAAAGCGATGGGCCGGGTCGGTTACCTCCCCGAATCCCCCTACTTCCATCCCCACCTGACCCTCGGCGAGTTCCTCTCCTTCTGTGGACGGTTGAGCGGCCTGGGGGGGAGGCGTCTCCGGCACAGGATCGGCGAGGTCGTCGAGACGGTCGGGCTCGCCGGACACGAGGGCAAGCGGCTCAGGAGCTTCTCCAAGGGGATGACGCAGCGGGCGGGGCTCGCGCAGGCCGTGCTCCACGATCCCGATCTCGTCATCCTCGACGAGCCCTTCTCCGGGCTCGACCCGCTCGGCCGCGTGATGGTGCGGGACATCCTGGTCGACCTGCGTCGCCGCGGACGGACGATCTTCTTCTCCTCCCACATACTGCCCGACATGGAGGCTCTCTGCGACCGCACGCTGATCATCCGTGACGGACGCATCGCGCGCACGATCGGGCTCGGTGAACTGGGCCGGCTCGGCGAGGGGCAGGTGGAGATCGTCGCCCGCGGCGCGGCGCCCGAGCGGATCGAGGCCGTGGCCGACTATCTCGTCTCGTCGAAGACGCGGGGCGGGGAGATCTTCCTCGTCGTGCGCTCCGGCGCGTTCGTCAGGACCGTCGTGACGCATCTCTACAACGGCGGCGCGGAGGTGCTCCGGATCGCCAACCGGCACCGGTCGCTCGAGGAGGTATTCCTCGACGAGATCAACGCGGCCGGCGGCCCGGAAGGCGAACGGGCGGCGGCCGGGATCGCCGCGGGAACGGGGGTGGCACGATGACGCGGATACTATCGATCGCTCTCTGCACCTTCCGCGAATCGGTGCGGGAGAAGCTCGTTTTCGTCGCGCTGCTCTTCGGCGGGATCCTCATGGCGAGCACCTGGGTGCTCTCGCCGCTCGCCATCGGCGCGCGGATGAAGGTGATGACCGACGTCGGGCTCGCCGGGATCTCGATCCTCGGCGTGCTCACCGCGGTCATGGTGGGGAGCGTCCTCGTGCACAAGGAGGTGGAAAAGCGGGCCGTCTACATCGTGCTGACGCGCCCCGTGTCGCGCCTCGAGTACGTCGCGGGCAAGTTCGCCGGCCTCGCGGCGGCCGTATTCCTGATGACGGCGGTCATGACGGCGTTGCTCGCCTGCATGATCCTCTTCACGGGAGGCCGCCCCGGCGGCGCCATCTTCGCCGCCGTCCTGCTCTCCTGCGTGGAGATGACGGTGATGTGCGCCGTGACGGTCTTCTTCAGCACCTTCACGACGCCGATCCTCACCTCCTTCTTCTCGCTGTGCATCTTCGTCGCGGGGAGTTTGAGCGGCGACCTGCGTGTCTTCGCGCAGAAGTTCGGAGGCGGCGCGTTCGCGCGCGTGACCGACGCCGTCTACTACCTGATGCCGAATCTCGCCGTCTTCAACCTGCGGCACGAGGCGGTGCACGGCCTTCCGTGGTCGCCGGGCGACCTCGTCGCACCGGTCCTCTACGGGCTCGTCTACGTCGGCGTCGTGCTGTACTTCGCCTGGCTCGTCTTCCGGCGGCACGAGTTCGCCTAGGAGGTGGGGATGCGGACGCGTATCGGACTCTCGCTCGTCGGGGCCGCGGCCCTGATGCTTTTGTTCGTCGCCGCCCTGCGGGTCGAGCCCCTCGCCGCGCGGCAGCGCGAGCAGGAGGTCCTCTACCTCCCCTCCGGACGGTTCATGGAGCAGGCGGCCCTCGAGTACCGCAACCTCGCGGCCGACGTCCTGTGGTTCAGGACGGTGCAGTACTACGGGTCCTACCGCGGGGGGGAGAACGACCTGGCGCTCTTCAGCCGCCTCGTCGAGGTGATCACCGATCTCGACCCGCAGTTCGTTTTCGCCTACCTCTTCGGCGCGATGATCATCGTCGAGGATCTCGGCAGCTTCGACGAGGGGATCCGTTTCCTCGAGAAGGGGATCGCGGCCAATCCAAACAACTGGTGGCTCGTCTTCGAGAACGGCTTCCTCCACTACGTCGACGCGCGCGACTACCGTGAGGCGGCCAGGCTTTTCGGCGAGGCGGCGAGGATGCCGGGGGCCGACGAGCTGGCCAAGCGGTTCGCCGCGTTCGTCGCCGCGAAGGCGGGGGACCGCGAGGCGGCCATCGCGATGTGGGACGACCTGGCGCGGACCTCGGAGGACCCCTACATCAGGGATGAACTGGCCAGGCGGTACCTCGATCGCCTCGAAAAGGAGATCCGCCGGCCTGACGGGGAGGGGGAGGAGACGAGATGAACTGGTATCCGTACGTCGTCGCGGCGCTCTTCGGACTCATGGCGGGTTCCTTTCTCAACGTCGTCGTCTACCGCCTCCCGCTCGGCCGATCCGTCGTCCGCCCGCGATCGGCCTGCCCGGCATGCGGGCGGCCGATCGCGTGGCACGAGAACGTCCCCGTGCTCGGCTGGCTCGCGCTTCGGGGACGCTGCCGCGGCTGCGGGGGCGCCATCTCGCCGCGTTACCCCGTCGTCGAGCTGCTCGGCGGCGTGCTCGCCGTGCTCTGTTTGCGGCGATACGGGGCCGGGGTGGACGCGGTCTTCGCATACGCCTTTCTCATGGCCCTCCTCGCCGTCACCCTGATCGACTGGGAACACCGGATCATTCCCGACGAGATCAGCCTTCCCTTCATTCTCGTCGGCGTCGCATGGAGCGCCGTCTCCCCATCGATCGACCTTCTCGACTCGGCGCTGGGCGTCGTCGTCGGAGGCGGCGGCCTCTGGCTCGTCGGCGTCCTCTACCGCCTCGTCAGGCACGCGGAGGGGATGGGGGGGGGCGACATCAAGCTGATGGCGATGATCGGGGCCTTCCTCGGCGTCCGGATGGTCGTTCCGGTGATCCTCATCGCTTCCTTCTTCGGATCGATCTACGGGGTCGCCCTGATGCGACGGACCGGCGCCGGCGGAAGTGCGAAGGTGGCCTTCGGCTCCTTTCTCGCCCCGGCCGCCGGGTGCTGCCTCTTTCTCGGCTCCCGTATCCTCGCCTGGTATCTCGGACGCCTCTGAGCTTGGCCGGCGGTATTGCACTGATTTCGTGCAGTTCCGCCGCACCGACGGGACGCGGCTCATCGCGGCATCCATAACATCATGGATTACAGCCTGTTATGTGATACTTGCGCGATCCTGCGTTGGCACGCTTGTTGCGATACCTCGGTTACGAACAGCCAGCGTTACAGCCATGAAACGGGACAAGTGACTGACAATAAAACGTTTCGTCCGTCATTCGCGGCCGATCCGACGCGTTGCAGATGAGCAAAAGGTTGGTGCACACATGATCTCTTTACCGTTCCTCAGGAAGAACACGACGACGGTGGGGCTCGATATCGGATCCAGCCTGATCAAGGTCGTCGAGATCGATCATTCGGGGGCCGTTCCCCGGATCGTCAAACTCGGGTTCACCCGGTTGCTCCCGGAGGCGATCGTCGAAGGCGAGATCATGGACCGGAACCTCGTCGTGGACGGCATCCGCGAATGCTTCGAGCAGGCCGGGATCCAGACGACCGACGTCGTTTCCGCGGTCTCGGGCCGGGCCGTCATCGTCAAGAAGGTCGTCATGGACAAGATGCCGCCGGAGGACGCGCAGGAAGCGATCTTCTGGGAAGCCGAGCAGCACGTCCCATTCGACATCGACGACGTCTGCCTCGATTTCCAGATCCTCCGAGAGGACATCGGCGCCAACCAGATGGAAGTCCTTCTCGTCGCGGCGAAGAAGGACATGGTCAACATGCACGCCGAGTTGATCCGCGAGGCGGGCCTCAATCCCCGGATCATCGACGTCGATTCCTTCGCCGTCCAGAACTGCTTCGAGCGGAACGCTTCGGTCTTCGCCGACGGCGCCGCCGGGGCCGGGGGCGCGGAAGACGAGATCACGGGCGAGGAGGACCTTCCGCCGGTCGATGAGGAGGGGAAGGTCGTCGGCCTGATCAACATCGGCTCGGACGTGACCAATCTCAACATCATCCAGAACGACTGTC
The DNA here is from genome assembly GCA_016931295.1 of Candidatus Krumholzibacteriota bacterium. Lineage (NCBI taxonomy): Bacteria > Candidatus Krumholzibacteriota > Candidatus Krumholzibacteriota bacterium. Next base: position 28,849 of record JAFGEZ010000037.1, on the reverse strand, counting down.
CCCACTTCACCCGCGATATCAGTATCGGCACCAACTCCTTCGTCGAGGCCTTCCAGAAGGAACTCGGCGTCGGATACGAGGATGCGGTGAGGATCGTCTCCGGCGATCTGGGCGGCCGGGACGAGCAGAAGATCAAGGAGATCATCAAGAGCTGCTCCAGCGATCTCTCGCTGGGGATCGAGCGGAGCATCTCGTTCCTGAAGACGGCGGGAGACGCCGAGACGATCGACCGGATCGTCCTGAGCGGCGGCGGAGCGCGTATCCCCTTCCTGGCCGAGATCATCGCCGAGAAGCACGGCATCATGCCGTCGATCCACAATCCCCTCGACGGGATCGAGTACGACGAGAGCGTGACGGACGGGTTCGAGGAGGATATCGACAGCATCGCTCCGCTGTTGACCGTCGGTATCGGCCTTGCTCTGAGAAAGGCGGGGAAATAATGATCAGGATCAACCTGCTGCCACCGGAAGAGCGCGCGAAGAAGCGCGAGTTCCGCCTGCCGGAGATGTCGACAGTCTATCTCGTGGCCGGGGTCGTCGTCTTCTTCGCCGCCATCCTCGTGATCGGTTTCATGCAGCACCACCAGGTGCGCGTGCTCGAGGGGAAGATCGAGACGGCCAAGGAGGAGTCGCGCAAGCTCGCCCCGCAGCTCGCCAAGATCAAGCAGATCACGCGCGAGCGCGAGGAGGTCGACCGCCGGCTCAACCTCATCACCTCGCTCGATCGGCACCGGTACTTCCGCGTGAAGCTGCTCAACGACATCTCCATGAAGACGCCCGAGAACTGCTGGCTGACCGACATCCAGGAGCTCTCGCCGAACCGGTACTCGATAGACGGGGTCACCTTCTCGAACTACACGGTCGCCGACATGATCAGCAACCTCGAGACGAGCGGCCTCTTCACGCAGGTCGATCTCACGATCGCCGAGATGGGTCAGATCAAGGACCGGCAGGTCATGAAGTTCACGCTGAGCGCGAACGCTCTGCCGCAGTAGAAACGAGGTCACGGCAATGGATTTCAAGGATCCGCAGGTACAGAAATCGATCATCGTCGCCATCCTGCTGATGATGATCGGGTACGTCTATTTCTTCACCTCGTTCCTGCCCTTCTTCTACGGGCCCATGAAGGCCAAGCACGAGACTCTCTCCGGGGAGTACGAGAAGATGGCGGCCGAGCTGGAGAAGGCGCGCAAGACCGTCGGCGACCTGGCGAGGCTCGAGGAGGAGTACGAACGGCTCCACGTGAAGTGGGTGGCCGCCCAGAGCCTCCTCCCGCAGCAGGAGGAGGTCGCCAGGCTGCTGCGCAAGGTCACCCGGGCGGGCAACCAGGCGGGCGTCGAGTTCATGCTCTTCGAGCCGCAGCCGGTCGTCGCCAGGGAGTTCATCAAGGAGAATCCGGTCAAGATCAGGGTGCGCGGCCAGTACCACGAACTCGGCGCCTTCCTCTCGAAGGTCGCCAATCTCGACCGGATCATCAACGTGAGCAACATGCATATCAGTCCCTATGCGGAGCAGCCGGGGGAGAAGGGCAAGGTCGTAACGAGCCATACGATCGAGGCCGAGATGGTCATGACGGCATACACGCTCCTGGAAGGTGGTGAGACGGCTGATGAAAGTACGGAGAAGCAGCGTTCGTAGGTCGCTCCGTCTTCCCGGGGCCGCCATCGCGGGTCTCCTGTTCGTGACGAGCGTGCTCATCCCCTTCGCGGTGGCCGCCGGGGAAAGCGAAAGCGCGGGCAGCGCCGAACAGCAGAACCTGCGGGAGAAGCGCTATTACTACCAGGCCTTCAATCGCAGGGATCCCTTCCGGAGCCTTGTTTCGGGCGAGTTCGAGGAAGGCGAATTCGAGCTCGTCGACATCTACGGCGTCAAACTCGTCGGCGTCCTGACCGGCGGTCTCGAGAAGTACGCGATGCTCGAGGACAACAACGGGTACGGATACATACTGAAGTCGGGCGATCCCGTGCGGAACGGCTCCGTCGTATCGATCGGCGATCGCAACCTCGTCGCGAGAGTGACGATGTTCGGACAGACAACCAGTGTCACCCTCCGCCTGGAGAACACGAAGGGAAAAGGAGAATCGTGATGACAGCGATCCGCAGAATCGCCCTGGCTGTCCTCGCTGCCGTGATGCTGCCGCTCTTCGGCCTCTCCGCCGGGACCGTGAACGAGATAAACGGTCTCACGGTGGTGCCGGGGGATGGCACGGTGCGGCTCGAGATCAGCACGGCCGGTGACGTCGAATTCAAGGTCTTCCGCATGGACGGCCCCGACCGCCTGGTCGTGGACTGCATCGGCGCGAAGCACGCGATCGACGGCGTCTCCGGACCGATGGACAACGCGCTGGTCTCGAACGTGAGAACGAGCCAGTTCCAGTACGATCCCGTCATGATCAGCCGTATCGTCGTCGATCTCGCGGCGAGGGCCGACTGGCGCATGTTCGACGAGAAGGGCATGCGGGTCGTCGAGATCTCGACCGCTGCCCCCGTCGAGACGGCGGCAGGCGCCGGGAGATCCGTCTCCTCGCCGCCCATCCTGAACACGGCCGCGATGGGACCCGTCCTGCCGGTCGTCGTTCCCGCGAGAGGCGGACACAAGCAGGGAGCCTCTCCAGCCGAGGAGCCCGTGCCCGCGCCCGTCGAGGAATCCCCGTGGGTCGTCGAGACCGCCCCGGCCGTTGCCGAGGACCCGACGCCGTCCGAGAGGACGGTCATGCCCGTCGACGAGAACCTGCCCTGGAACGACGCCTACACGCGCGGCGCCCCCGCCGCCGGCGGCGGCGCCGGGATGGCGGCGCGGCGCATCACGATCGACGCGCAGGGCGCCGACATCAAGACCGTGCTCCGGACGATCGGCGATTTCGCCGGCATCAACATCGTCTACGGCAAGGAAGTCAAGGGGGAGGTGCACGTCCACATCACGGACGCGCCGTGGGAAGAGGCCCTCGACATTCTTCTGAAGGCCAACGGGTACGGCTATCGCGAGGAATACGGAATGATCAGGGTCGCCGAGATGAAGAGCCTCCTGCAGGAGGAGCTCGAGCTGCAGACGGCCGGCAAGAAGAAGGACGAGCTGCTTCCGCTCGTGACGCGGATCATCTTCGTCAACAACGCCAACGCCGACGAGCTCAAGCAGGCGCTGCAGAACGTCGTGAGCAGCCGAGGCAAGATCGACGTCGACTACGGCAGCAACTCCCTGATCGTCAACGATATCGAGAAGAACATCATGAAGATCGAGGCGATGGTCGCCGATCTCGACCGCAAGAACCACCAGGTCGACATCAACGCCAAGCTCGTCGAGGTCGACGTCGAGGCCACCCGCGAGCTCGGGATCAACTGGGGCCTGCTCAACCTCCACAAGTCGGGCGTCGGCGGAACCGGAAGCATGTCCGTCGCCGAGAACATCGCGTCGAGCTCGGGAACGATCAAGTTCGGCACGGTCCGTTCGTGGGGCGAGCTGAACGCCATTCTCGAGATGCTCGAGAAGAGCAACAAGGCGAACATCATCTCCAATCCGCGGATCACGACCATGGACAACCGCGAGGCCAGCATCCTCGTCGGCAAGGAGATTCCCCTCATCGTCGCCGACGAGGCGGGGAACCCGATCACCGAGCTGACCAAGATCGGCATCATGCTGCGGGTGATTCCGCATGTGAACGCCGATCGCACGATCACGCTCGACCTGCATCCCGAGGTCTCCGAGCTCCAGAGCGAGTCGACCGCCCAGGGCGGCGTCATCATCTCGACGAGCGAGGCCGACACGCGGGTGATCGTCTCCGACGGCGACACGGCGGTCATCGGCGGTCTCATCAAGAAGACCGAGACCGAGGTCGTCCGAGGCGTTCCGGTCCTCAAGGACATCCCCTTCCTCGGCCGCCTCTTCTCGTCGACGAGCCAGGCGTCCAAGAAGCAGGAGCTCGTGATCTTCGTGACACCGAACATCGTCGAGTGATACGTGCCCCCTCCACTCACCGTCGACCCCCGGCGCGAATCCTGCGCGCCGGGGGTTTTCTCTTGTTTGGGCCCCGTACGTTTCGTATCCTGAACTCCCCGGCCCCGTGCCGGGGCGAAAGGGGCATGCAGGGATGCGGGTGATCGCGGGAGAATGCAAGGGACGGGCCCTCCGATGCGGGCGCGGACCGCAGTTCCGCCCGACATCGCAGCTGGTGAAGGGATCGATCTTCGATCAGCTGGGCGCCGAGGTGGCGGGCAGGAGCGTGCTCGATCTCTTCGCCGGTTCCGGCGCGATCGGGATCGAGGCCCTGAGCCGCGGCGCGGCGCGCGCCGTCTTCGTTGAACAGGACCGCGCGATCCTCCGGGCCCTCAGGACCAACCTCGAGCGCTGCGGCTACGGCGCCGACCGCGCCGACGTGGTTCCGGGGGACGCCCGGCTGTTCCTCTCCAGGCTCGCCTCGCGCGGCGCAGGGCAATTCGACGTCATCTTCGCCGATCCTCCCTACGCGAGCGCGGTGGCGCAGGAGGTCGTCCGCGTCGTCGAGACGGCCCGGCGCGCGATCTGCCGGCTCCTCGTCGTCGAGAGCGGTTCGCCGGTCTCCTGCGCAAAGAAGGGCCGCCTCGAGCTCCGCCGCTCGAGGAAGTTCGGGCAGACGACCGTATCGATCTTCGACTGCCGCGGCGGCGCTGCGGCGGAACCGGAAGGAGGCGGGGACAGTTGAAGGAGAAGACGGCGCTCTACCCGGGGACCTTCGACCCGATCACCAACGGGCACATCGACCTCGTCGACCGCGCCGTCCGCGTTTTCGACCGGGTGATCGTGGCCGTCGCCGCCGGCGCCCACAAGGCGCCGCTGCTGACGCTCGAGCAGCGGGTGGAGATCGCCCGCGCGGCTCTCGAGGGCCGCGAGCGGGTGGAGGTGGTGAGCTTCGACGGCCTCCTCGTCGACGAGTTCCGCAAACGCGACGTGAGCGTCGTCATCAGGGGGCTCCGGGCCGTCTCGGACTTCGAGTACGAATTGATGATCACCCTGATGAACCGGAAGCTCGACCCCGAGTTCGAGACCGTCTACCTGATGCCGAGCGAACGGTACATCTATCTGCACTCCTCCCTCGTCAAGGAAATCCACCGGCTCGGCGGCGACATCAGCTGCCTCGTTCCCGCTGCCGTCATCGAGCGTCTCGAACGCTGGCACCCGCGCAGATAGCCCTTGCGGGAACGCCGGTTTTTTCGTTATGTAAGGTGTTTCCGGCGCCCGGCCGATGGACGGTCGCGCCCGTACCTTTATTCTGGAGGGATCGTCGTGTCCGGAATCCTCAGCCGACGGGCGAGTACCGTCGAGCCCTCGATCACCCTGAGCTGGAACACCAAGGCCAACCAGCTGAAGGAGCAGGGCGAGGACATCATCGGCCTCGCGGCCGGCCAGCCCGATTTCGACACCCCCGACGTCATCAAGCAGGGTGCCTACCGGGCCATCGAGACGGGGCAGACGCGGTACACCCCCGCCGCGGGGATCCAGCCGCTGCGCAGGAAGATCGCCGAGTTCTACTCCGAGCGCCTCGGCGTGCCCTACGGATGGAAGGAGACGGTCGTCTCGAACGGCGCCAAGCACACGATCTTCAACGCCCTTTTCGCCGTGACGGATCCGGGCGACGAGGTGCTGATCACCACGCCCTACTGGGTTTCCTATCCCGAGATGGTGTCGCTCGTGGGCGCCCGTCCGCGGATCGTCGAGCTGTCGGCGGAGAACGGCTACAAGCTCACGGCAAAACGTCTCGAAAAGGAGCTCGCGGCCGGATCGCCGAAAGCGATCCTCTTCAACTCGCCGAACAATCCCGCGGGAACGGTCTACAGCCGCGCCGAGCTCGAGCCCCTCTGCCGGGTCTTCCTGGACAGCGGTATCGCCGTTATCAGCGACGAGATCTACGAGTTCCTCGTCTACGACGGCGTCGAGCACGTCTCCCCGGTGACCCTGATGCCGGAGCTGAAGGCGCAGACGGTGGTCGTGACGGGCGTCTCGAAGAGCTACGCGATGACGGGCTGGCGGATCGGATTCGGCCTCGCCGACGAGCCGGTCGCCTACCGGATGGCCGCCTACCAGGCGCACGCCACCGGCTGCCCCAACTCGATCTCCCAGTGGACCGCCCTCGAGGCGCTCGAGAAGGGCGCCGGCGACCGCGAGATGATGCGCGTCGCGTTCGAGAAGCGCATGAAGATGTTCGGCGAGCGCCTCTTGCGGATCCCGAAGATCTCCTTCCCGGCCCCGGGCGGCGCCTTCTACTTCTTCGTCGACGTTTCGGCCCTCTACGACGCCTGCGGCGTCTCGACGAGCACCGGGTTCTGCGAGAAGCTCCTCGCCGAGGACGGCCTGCTCGTGATCCCCGGCGGGCCGTTCGGGTGTGACGACATGATCCGTTTCTCCTTCGCCGCGAGCGAGGAGGAACTCACGGGGGCGCTCGACCGGTTCGAGCGGTTCGTGAAGAAATACGCCGGTTGATCCGCAAAACGGCGGAAGGGGGCGGCGCCGTCCGCCCCCGATCCGCGGCGCTCCGGGACGCCCGGCTCGCCGTTCCCGGAAGGCGGTTCCGTCATGACTGACGATCTCGCGCGCAGGGTGGCCGGCCTCGCCCGCCGACTCGTCGGGATCGCCGTCCGCACGGAGCCGCACTACCGCATCGCCTACGGTTTCGATGCCACCGGTCGCCGGGGCCGCTGCGCCGGCGTGGCCTTTCCGGCGACGCTCGACGAGGCCCGGCGCGTGATCCTGGCGGCGGGGGAGGCGGAGGTGCCCCTCTTCGTCCGCGGCGCCGGCACCGGGTTCTCCGGGGGCTCCGTGCCGGCGGGCGGCGGCCTCGTCCTCTCGACCGAGCGCCTGCGCCGCATCCTCGCCGTCGACCGCGACCGTCTCGAGGCGGAGGTGGAGTGCGGGGTCGTGAACCGCGAGCTCCAGGACCGGCTCGAGTCCGGGGGGCTCTTCTACCCGCCCGACCCGGCGAGCCTCAAGGTGTCGACGATCGGCGGCAACATCGCCGAGAACGCCGGCGGCCCCCGCGCGTACCGCTACGGCGTCACCAGGCGCTACGTGCGCGCCATCACGTGGATCACCGCGGCGGGAGAGACGGTGACGACGCCGGCCGAGGGCCCGGCCGCCCTCCTCGTCGGCGGCGAGGGGACGCTCGGCTTCGTCTACGCGGCGCGGCTCGCCCTTCTCGCCCTCCCCGAGGACCGCCGGACCTCGCTTCTCGCTGTCGGCGGGGACGCCGCGGCGATGCGGACGGCGGCCGAGCTCCTCGGAACGGGATTCACGCCGACCGTGCTCGAGTTCATCGACGCGAAGACGATGCGCACGGTGGGCGAGTACCGGCGGATCGGCGGTGCGGGGGAAGGGATCGCCCGGCTCTTCCTCGAGATCGACGGCCCGCGGCGCGAGGTGGCCGGGCAGCAGCGACTCCTCGAGAGCTTCTGCCGCGATCGCGGGCTCGACCTCGTCACCGCGCGAAACGAGGGCGAGCGGGAGGCGCTCTGGGAGCTCCGGCGCTCGATCAGCCCGAGCCTCGCCCGGCGCGGCGTGACGAAGGTCAACGAGGACGTCTCCCTGCCCCTCGGCAGGCTCGAGGAGGCGGTACGGCACATCCACGAGCTGGCCGGCCGGCTCCAGCTCGACTGCTACATCTTCGGGCATTGCGGCGACGGCAATCTCCATGTCAACATCATGACCGACCGGCGCCGCCGCGAGGAGATGGAGCGGGTGGAGCGGTTCGTCGACGAGCTCTTCCGCCGCGTCGTCGGACTCGGGGGCACCCTGAGCGGCGAGCACGGCATCGGGATGACGAAGGCGCCCTGGCTTCCGGTGCTCTTCCCGCCGGAAGCGGTCGCGCTGCAGCGCGGTATCGCACGCGCGATGGACCCCGGGGGCCTCTTCAATCCGGGCAAGTATTTCGAGGCGGGTGCCGCATGATGTTCATCGACCGGGTGGAACTCCATGTCCGCGGCGGCGCGGGAGGCGACGGGTGCGTCTCCTTCCGGCGGGAGAAGTACGTGCCGCGCGGGGGACCGGACGGGGGGGACGGCGGCGACGGGGGAGACGTGATCATCCGCGTCGAGCCGCAGATGCGCACGCTTCTCGACCTTCGCTACCGCAAGCATTACCGGGCGGAGAGCGGGCGCCCCGGCCAGGGGGCGCGCAAGAGCGGTCGCGGCGGGGATGCGGTCGTCGTGCGGGTGCCCCCGGGAACGCTCGTCGAGGATGTCGATACGGGAAAGACGATCGCCGATCTCGTCGAGGCGGGAGCGGAGATCGTCATCGCCCGGGGAGGAGGCGGCGGCAAGGGGAACTGGAACTTCCGCTCCGCGCGCAACCAGGCCCCGAGGCGCGCGACGGGGGGCCGGCCGGGCGAGGAGCGCACGATCCGCCTCACCCTGAAGCTCATCGCCGACGTCGGCCTCGTCGGGCTCCCCAACGCCGGCAAATCGACGCTCCTGCGCTCGGTGAGCGACGCCCACCCGATCGTCGCCGACTACCCCTTCTCGACGCTCTCGCCCGTCCTCGGGATCGTCCGCGTCGACGAGGAGGCCAGCTTCTGCATGGTGGACATCCCCGGTCTCATCGAGGGGGCTCACGAGGGGAAGGGCCTGGGCTTCGAGTTCCTCCGCCACGTCGAACGTTGCCGGGTCCTCCTCTTCATCCTCGACGCGGCGGGGACGCTGCCGCCGGACGAGGCCCTCGCGCAGCTCCTCCACGAGATCGGCTCGTACAGCCCGGCGCTTCTCGAACGGCCACGGGTCGTCGCCCTCAACAAGACCGACGCCCTCGCCCCCGGCGAGGAGCCGTCCTTCGAGCCGGACGAGGGCGAGACGGTCTTCCGCATCTCGGCTTTGGCGAAGGCCGGGCTCCGGCCGCTCGTCGCGCACCTCTACGGGATCGTCCGGGCGGTCGCAGCGGAGGCGGAGCCGACGGGACCGACGGAGCCCCCTGCAACCCCACCAGGCGAGAAATCACATTAGGCGACGACCGTAATCACCTGCATGCAAATTAGTTCTGTTTTGGATCGACGATCGAGCCCATGAAGAGGATCGCGCCGGTCATGTTGTCCCTGATCGCGAAGAAGAAGGGACGATCGACGGTCATCTCGAAGGGTGGATCGATCGGCATGGCCGAGGTGAGGCGCATCTGGACCGAGGTGGCCGCCGCCGCCTCGGTGCCCTCCTCGTTCACCTCGACGAAGCTCTTGTGCCGGACCTCGCTGATCGAGACGGGGCCGCGCTCGAGCGAGCACATCCGGCTGAAGTCGGCCTTGACGGGATGGAAGGCGAGGCCCATGCCGAGCCCGATCAGGGCCTCGTTGAGAACCGCCTCGTACTCGGTGGTGAATCGGGGGAGACGCAACGTGCCCTTCCGGGAGCGGAAGGCGCCCATCCACCCGTTCCAGCGGTCCGCGGAGAGGGAGTCGTGGAAGGCGACGAGGCCGATTTCCTCGCGGGGGAGGAAGACGTACATCCCCGTCGTGCCGTCGCCGTAGGGAAGATGCACGGCCTGGAAGAGGTCGTTCTCGAGGTAGGAGAAGTTCCGATTCGCGGTCATCAGCGGCGCGGCGCCCGCGGTGCAGGCGGAGGACCGGAAGGGCATCTCCCCGGTGAGCGCCGGGTCGAACTCCTCTTTCCACGTGCCCTTGAACCAGATCGCGTTGACGAGGACGGCGATGTCGTCGGGGCCGAGCTGGTCGACGATCCGGTCGATGCGGCCCTTCGTGTGCTCATCGACCCAGCTGTTGATCCTGCCGGCGTCGAGTTCGTTGAAGACCTCCGCGTCGTACGAAACGCCGACCCGGGCGATAAAGTCTTTCCGGAAGGGGAAGCCGGGAAGGAGCCAGAGGGAGTTCGCGACGGCGACGTCGACGTCGCCGGCGCCGTGGAGGCTGTGCATCAGCCCGGCGGCCATCATGTTGGCGTCGTCGACGGACAGGCCGTCGACGTGGAGGGCGGCCGCCATCGAATCGGCCGTCGCGCCGGCGGCGCCGTTGTACGTCATGAGCAGGGCCAGCATCACGCTCGTCGGGGAGACGAAGACGTTCTCGTCGATCGCCCCCGGCGCGAGCTCGCCGTAGAGGTCGAAGGCGAAGTTGTTCAGCGGGCCGGTGTCGATTTGTCTGGCCGGCGGGGTCGCCGGCGCCGGCGCGTCGGCGCAGGAGTGGCCCGGCGCGACGGCCGCGGCGAGGGCGACACAGAGCGTGAACGTGACCAGTGGTCTTCTCATCTCGATTCTCCTTCGCTTCGGCGGTTTCGCCGGGGCCCTGGACCGGGAACGAGACGATCATAGCGCCCCGTACGTTCTTATACAACGGAAAGCGGCGAGGATGCCGCCGCCGCTTGCGTAGCTGGCCGTTGCTGTAATTTCGACAACGAGTTGAGCGCGTTCATTCCAGCGGATTCTCGATCAGTCCGCCCTGTCTAATCGATTGACCGCGTGCCAGATCTGTGATATAATCCAAAATGCTTCGAAACTGTCCGGGATGGGGTAGCTGTACCCTGGAATCCGCGGACGTTCTGCTCTTTTCACTTCGTTACCGCGAGGGGGTTGAGATGAAGAGACTGTGCACGCTTCTTCTCGCTTTCGCTGTTCTCGCGTCGTACGCCGGGGTCGCGAACGCGACGTTCGGCTGGGCGGGCAGCATCTGGCCCGTCAATGACGCCACCGTGACCGACGGCGGCGACATCGGCGTCTACTTCCAGATCTGGAAAGAGACCGTGACCGACCAGGCCGGCCAGGGCGCGGGTATCGGCGCGACGCTGTACTACGGCCCGAACGGCGGCCCGTACACGCCTGTCGAGATGGTCTACAACACCGACGTCGGCAGCAACGACGAGTACACCGCGGTGATCCCGCAGGCCGCGCTCGTCGGACAGACCGAGATCTGGTTCTATTGCGAGGGGTACGATTCGACCGACGCGTCCGTCTACACCGGCGCCAAGGACCAGAACGACAACGATCCGCCGTTCAAGCTCAACATCACGGCGGTCCTGCAGCAGGACGTCACTGTCTACTTCCGGCTCTGCTTCCCGCCCGAGGGGGACCCGGAGTACATCGCCGATCCCGGCGACGTCTGCGTGACCGGCGACGCCACCGCGCTGAGCGCCTGGGGGAGCGGCGTTCTCATGGCGCGGCCCTGCCCGGTGCACAGTGCGCGCTACTACGAGGCGGCCGTCGTCTTCCCGGCCGGCTCGAATCCCGCCATCCAGTACAAGTATCGCGCGAACGGCTGCGCGGACTGGGAATGGGTCGGCAACCGGGCGACGACGATCGACGACACCGCGTCGTCCTGGATCGTGCCCTGGGTCGACCACTGGAACAACTACGCCGGCGACGATTGCCCGCTCTGCGGCATCGGCACCGAGTCGTCCACGTGGGGTGAGATCAAGCAGATCCACCGGTAGACGATCGTACGCGAATTGTTCGGGGGATACCTGTGCGCGCCACGTGGGGGTATCCCCCCTTTGCATGAAGGGGCGCCCCGCCCCGGGGGCGGACAACCACAACAACCCGGAGAGAGCATGAAGAGAGGTATCCTGTACGCCGCACTGGTTTTCGCGGCGCCGGTGCTCGTGGCGTCGCTGACCGGGGAGCCGGATGCGGTTCCCGGCCGCTATCTTCTCCTCGCCGGCGCGGGCGAGATCGCGCCGATCGCCTGGGAGCACGGCCAGGTCGCCGGCATCGACGGCTGCCTCGACGTGCCGGCGGGGCGCGAGGGGGGCGACCTTCTCGCCCTCTACCTCGGCGGCGGCGCCGACGGCGTCGACTTCCGCGTCTCCATGGTGCGCATGACCGATCCGGCCTCGGGGGTCGATCTCTTCAACCGCGACCAACCCGTCGTCGTCCTCCTTCTCGACTACGCCGAGGGCGGGCAAACCGCGCTTCCCGCCGGGCTGGCGGGCGAGGCGGGGATCGCCTGGGAGGAGGCCGTCGTGCTCGACGCCTTCGCCGCCGATCCCGGCCGGCGCGCCGCGGCCTACGCGGCGGCGGGCGATCTCGAGAGCCGGCGTTCCCTCGAGCGCGCCTTCCTCTCGACGGGCGGGGAGTTCTTCGAGGGACGGACTCGTCGCACGCGCGCCCTCGCGCTCGCCGCGGGCGCGGGCGACGGGGTCGCTGTCCGATCGATCGACGGCGAACGCGCGGCGGGGGCCGCCGTCCCGATGCGAGCCGAGGTTTTCTCGATCGTCGACGGCGAGATCGTCGACCGTCTCCTCGGCAACACGCTCGCGCCGAGCGGGAACGCCCACTGCGCCTTCGTCCATCACGGCAACCAGGGGCTCGCCTACAGCGACGTCTTCCACGGGCGATGGGACGACCCCGACGGGAGCGGCTTCGACGAGCAGCTCCAGATCCACGAGGCCACCTCGATCCCGGGCAACTTCCACCTCAGCGCGACGCTCCAGACCTCGGCCGAGTGGGACGCCCGCAGCGGCGACCCGACGGATTTCAACGCATGGCTCGCCGCCGGCGTCTCGGCCGGCTGGGCCGGGATGGTCACCTCCGCCTACGGCCAGCACATGATGCCCTTCGTCCAGGACGCGATGAACGACTGGTCGGTCGAGATCCAGGCGCAGATGACGAACACCCGCTACGGCTACGTGCCCCGCGTGGCGTGGGTGCCCGAGCGGGTCTGGCTCCACCCCTCGTTCTACCCGAACGCCGGCGTCAACGACGATCCGTCGGACGACTGGGTGCCCCACGGCGTCTGGGCCGTCATCCTCGACGACGACGTCCACTGCCAGGGCTACGACAACCACCAGATCCACACGATCTCGGGCACCTCCCTCAAGGTGATCCCGCGCGACCGCTCCTTCACCGGCGATATCGTCGGCGGCAACGGCGCCGCGGCGCTCCAGACCCTCACCGACATCGCCAACTCCGGCGTCGGCGACTACCGTTTCGTCCTCTTCGCGGAGGACTGGGAGGCGTGCGCCGAGATGGGCTCCTGGGCGAGCGCCACGCCGAACGCGAAGGAGACCTACGACTGGTTCATCGGCAAGTGCGCCGAGGAGAGCGCCTGGCTGCACGTGTGGAAGGTGGCCGACGCCGTCTCCAATCCCGATTTCACCGGCACGACGATGAACGTCACCTTCGGCACGTACAACGAGATCGGCGGCACGGGCGGCTACGGCGGCGGCGACAACGGCTGGTACACGCACTGGGCCGGCTACGTCCCCTACGCCAACGGCGGCGACGGCTCGGGATACTGCGACCCGGGGCGCGGGGGGAACTGCAAGAACTTCGGCACCCTCTGGAACGACGCGTACAACGCCCTCATGGCCGCTCCCGACAACGACATCTCGCAGGCCGGCTGGTACTGCCTCATGACCAACCTCCACGAGACGGGCTGGCACGACGGCCTCGGCGGCGACATCTCCGGCTGGCAGCTGAACTACTCCTCGCACATCAAGAACACCGGCATGTACGCCGAGGCGGCCCACTGGGCGAACGGCGAATACGCCGCGACGACCGCCGCCTTCCTCTCCGACATCGACAACGACGGCTACGACGAGGTGATCGTCCACAACGACCGTCTCTTCGCCGTCTTCGAGGCGATCGGCGCGCGGGCGACGAACGTCTTCGCGAAGGGCGCGGGCTACGGCTTCTCCATCGTCGGCGTCGACAACGCCTACTGGTCGGGGACCTCGGCCGACTACAACGACGTCAACCACGTCGGCTGCTTCAGCGACGTCGGACCGAACTACCAGCACGACGTCTACGGGATCGAGATCGTCGACGGCGCGGGGCCGGACGTGGCCGTGCGCTTCACCCACGCCGGTCTCGTCAAGACGGTGACCCTCGCCGAGGGGCTGCCGTACCTCGACGTCGTCTACGAGGTGGGGGGCGTCACGCAGTACGTCAAGAACGGCTACTCGCCCGGCCTCGTCGACCTCGTCTGGAACGCCGAGATGGACCGCGTATGGGCGGGGGACGCCTCGTACATGGGGCAGCGCAATCCCAACACCGGCGCCACGGCGGCCCTCGTCCTCGGCGGGGGCGGGGCGGGACACAACCTCGACTTCTCGGCCCGCATCATGAAGGGCGACGAGGTCTACGGGAGCGGGGTCTTCGAGTACCTGCTCTGGGTCGGCCAGACGGGCGCTCCCGATCCCGACGGCGAGATCGCCGAGCTCCGGGCGCTCGCCACGGCCCTCGCCGACACGATCGGCCCCCGCGCCACGGACGCCCTCTACTATCCCGGCACGGACAGGCTCCGGATCGAGTTCAACCAGGTCACCCGGTACGCGAGCTTCGATCCGACGGGGGTCTCGATCGACGACGACGACGACGGCCTCGCCGAGCTGACCCTCTCCGCCCTGACGGCGGTCGTCGAGACGACCGACGGATTCGTCATCACCCTCCAGCTCTCCGCGGCCGACGCCGCCGCGCTCGAGGCGCTCGACACCGGCGCGCTCGAGCTGATGATGGCGGCCGGAGCGGCGAGCGACCTGAACGGCGTCGGGGGCGCGGCGCTCACGAACGCGGACGACGTCGCCGTCGCGTACGGCGCCGAGACCTCGATCACGATCGACGGCTATATCGACCCGGCGGAGTGGGGGGCGTGCGAGCTGGCCGTGGCCGATTCGAACGACTCGGAGTGGACGGCGGCCAACGAGATCGACGGGCTCTACGTGTCGTGGGATTCCCTCTACCTCTACGTGGCGATCGACGGGATCGTCACGGAAAACAGCTGGGTCCTCTACATCGACACCGATCCGGGCGGCCCGGGGGGCGAGACCGATCTCACCGCGATCGACCACTGGGAGCGGGGGGCCGTCTTCACCGCCGCGGGCTTCCGCGCCGACTACTACTACGGCTGCTACCAGCACCAGGGGGAGTACGACAGCGACTCCTTCTTCCGCGTGGAGACGGCGACCGCATCGACCGATCTCAGCGATTCGGTCGTCACCGCCTTCGATGCGGTTCACGACCGCGGCGATCTCGGCGGGAGCGAGCTGGCCGTGCCGTGGAACCTGCTCTACGGCCTCGGGGAAGGGATCGTGCCGGAGAACGCCTCGATCTCGATCGTCGCCTCGATCTGCTGGGATCCCGAACCGGACGGGGTGCTCGGCGGCGACAGCGCCCCGAGCAACGCCTCGGCGGCGCTCCCCGTCGTCGACGCCGCCTTCACGATCGTCGTCGACGCCGACGGAGACGGCAGCCCCGACCCGGAGGACGTCGAGGGGCCGTCGATCGTCTCGGCTCACCGCGACGCCCTCTCGGACAGCCTCGTCGACGTCCTCTTCGACGAGGAGGTGGCGGAGGCGGGCGCGGAGGTCGCGTCGAACTACACCGTCTACCAGACGAACGTGCCGTCGAACACCGTCGCCGTCCTCTCGGCGACGCTCCAGCCCGACGGCGCGACGGTCAAGCTCGCCCTCGCCTCGCCCGTCCTCTACGCCCACTCGGTGGCGGTGAGCCACGTGAAGGACGTCTCGTGCGCCGGCAACGAGATCGAACCGGGCTCGTGGGTGTATGTCCGCGGCCCGCTCACCGGATCGGACGACACGCCGGCCGCCTTCGCCGGCGCCCTCGCGCAGAACTACCCGAACCCCTTCAACCCCGCGACGACGATCCGGTTCGAGGTGCCGGGCAGGGCGGGGAGCGGGCGGGCCGGCGCGGTGCCGGTGACGCTCGCCGTCTACGACGTGCGCGGACGGCTCGTGCGGACCCTCGTCGCCGACCGGCGCCTGCCGGGCCGGTACGAGGCGGCCTGGGACGGCCGGAACGAGGGGGGACGGCGCGTCTCGTCGGGGATCTATTTCTACAGGCTCGTCGCGGGCGAGTACGTCCGGACGCGCAAGATGGCGCTCCTGAGGTAGGCGACGCGGCGGGGAACGCCCCGCCGCCAGCCGGGATGCAACGTTCGTTGGACACGCCGGGGCGTTCCCGGCGAAAGGAGGAGGCGACGGATGAACCGCACGCGTGCAACCCTTGTGATCGCGATCGCCCTCGTGGGGCTCGTCGGGCTGGCGGGATCGATACACGGCCTGGCGCCGCAGACGATCGCGGTCGACGGCTCGAACGATTTTCTCGCCGAAAACCTGCTCGACGCCGACGGGTACGACTGCGAGCTCGTGCCCATCGACATCGATTCGGTCTTCGTCACGAACGACGTCAACAAGCTCTACATCGGCTTCCAGTACGACAAGGACGGCTGGACCGGCAACCAGGTCGGCATCGCCATCTCCACCGGCGGCGCCGGCGGCACGACCGATCCGTGGGGACACGCGATCGCCTGGAACACCGCGCCGCACAAGCCGGACTACCACTGCTACTGCAACATGGACAACTCATGGCAGGAGCTGCGCACCTGGAACGTCTCCTCCTGGGATCTCCTCTACAGCGGCACGAGCTCGCTCGGCTGGGTCAACAACACCGGCTTCGAGGAGCTCGGCCTCAACCTGAGCGACCTCGGCATCTCGGCGGGCGACACGATCTACATCGAGATCATCTCCACGCAGGACGGCTCGTCGAAGGGCCCGCTCGACGCCGTGGCCAATGACGACCTCCAGCTCAGCACCCCGGGCGGGACCACCTGGGACGCCGGTTCGCCCGTCGAGCTCGATTCGATGATCATGTACATCGTCCAGGCGGCCGGCGACAGCGAGCCGCCCACGATCTCGCGCGCCGGGCTCGCCGTGGCCGAGCCCGGCGCCGGCGGCGACGCGCTCGACGTGATCCGCGTGGATTGGAGCGAGCCGGTCGACGAGGCGACGGCGGAGAACGCGTCGAACTGGTCGCTCGTCAACACGACCGCCTCGATCGATTCGGTCGTCCGCGACGGCGTCTTCCCCAGCCGCGTCCGGCTCTACCTCGACGCCCCGATCGCCCCCGACGCTGATTACTTCGGCGTGAAGGCCGTCGACGTGGAGGACCTGAACGGCAACGTCGTCGTCGACAACGACACGACGAACGTCGCCTGCTTCTTCGTGAAGGGGTTGCTCTTCCGCGGCCGGATGGGATTCCACCTCGGCCAGACCTCCTTCGGCGTGGATACCTTCACCGTGGAGGGCGGCATCGCGCCCCTCACCTGGACGCTCTGCGACAACGCGTTCATGAGCGACACCGGCGGCGGCGTCTACGAGCTCCTCGCCTACTTCTCGCTCGACGGCGAGTGCGTGTACCCCTCGCCGGGACCCATGAAGACGCTCGAGTGGAAGTTCGTCCACCAGTGCTCGATCTACGAGTCGATCCCCAACCGCATCTACATCGTCAACGACGAGAGCGCCTACGACACGATCGACGTGTACTGGGACGACTACAACGAGGCCGACTACACCGACAAGGCGATCGACGTCGTCTTCACCGTCGACCTCAACACCTACGATCCCGGCCTCGACAGCGTGGTCGCGATCAACGGGAGCGTCGCGCCCCTCACCTTCGACGTGCCCTCGGTGAACGGGATGGCCGATGACGGAGTCGCCCCGGACGCCTCGGCCGGCGACGGGATCTACGCGCTCGCCGTCCGGTTCCCGGCGCTCTCCTTCAAGACGGTGAACTACAAGTACCTCTACAACGACGTCTACGAGTGCATCGGCGAGGACGACCGCGAGGTGTGGCTGAACGACGCCGCGTACGACACGGTCGGCGGCACGCTCGGTCCGATCGTGATGCCGCTGCAGTACTACGACCGCTGCTCGACGATCGGCCGCGACGTCGAGGTCGTCTTCACCGTCGACACCCGCTGGGTGAAGCCGGGCGCGGGCGACACGGTGGCCGTCAACGGCGGACCGGGCAACACGGCGCCGCCGGTGATCGACTGGAGCGTCCCGTCGATCAACCCGATGGCCGACGACGGGGTCGCCCCGGACGCCGCGGCGGGGGACGGGATATATTCGCTCTCGATCGTCTTCCCCGACTCGCACGCGAAGTACGTCGAGTACAAGTACCTCTTCAACTCGGCCTACGAGTGCACGACGCAGGCGAACCGGTACGTCTTCGTCGACGACGCCTTCGACGCCGTTGGCAACCCGCAGCTCCTCGAGCTGGACTACTTCAACACCTGCGTGGTGAGCGTCGACGACCAGCCGCAGGCGCCCTTCGTGCTGCGACAGAACTTCCCCAACCCCTTCAACCCGACGACGACGATCCTCTTCGTCGCCCCGGAGCGGGGACGGGCGATGTTGCGCGTCTACGACGTCAACGGGCGCCTCGTGCGCACCCTCCTCGACGGCGTCGTCGAGGCGGGCGAGGTGCGCGTCGCCTGGGACGGCACCGACGCCGGCGGCAACGCGCTGGCGAGCGGTGTCTACTTCTGCAAGCTGCTCGTGGGCGACCGCGCGGCGAGCAGGAAGATGATCCTGCTCCGGTAGCCTTTCCTGTCGAGTCCGCAGGGTCGGGTGACTCGGCGCGGCCCCTTCCCGGTTCATATGCCGGGGAGGGGCCGTTTTTGGTGATTGGGGTTTCCCAGGGAAGAGGCGGGGGCGGCGAACGGCGAAGACGCTATGTGCGCGGCGGTGCGGGGGCGACGATACCGACGGCGCCGGCGAGGACCTCGACCTCGACGGGGGTGCGTCCGACGAGCTCGCCGTCGGCCTGGACGGGGAGCGAGGGATCGCTCTCGATGCGGACGCGCCGGCGGGCGCCGACGAGGCGCGCGTGGGACCGTTCGAAGCGGCCGGCGAGGGCCTCGACCGCCGCCGCGGGGTAGTGGAGGATCGTCGGCGTGTCGAAGAAGGAGACGTCGACGAGTCCGTCGTCGATGCTGGCCGGCGGACCGGCGGGGAAAATCATCCGGCCGAGCATCCCGCTGTTCGAGATCGTCACCTCGGGAGAGAGGACGTGGACGGTCTCCTCGTCGACCGTGACGTCGATGTCGACCGGTTCCGTCTCGAGGAGCTTGCCGAGGGCCGTCAGGACGTAGGCGGCCCGGCCGATGAGATGCTTCGCCTCGGGGAGGGTGTCGCGGACGGTGAGGGAGGTGATCCCCACGCCGACGTTGAGAAGGTAGAGGCGCCCGTCGATCCGCATCGCGTCGATCCGGCGGATGCCGGGGGGCTCGGCGGCGAGGGCGGCCGCCTCATCGACGGCGAGGGGGATGTGCAGCTCGCGGGCGAGCAGGTTCCCCGTGCCGGTCGGGATGATCGCGACGGGGATATCACGCGCGGCCGCTGCGTTCGCCGCGCCCGAGACCGTCCCGTCGCCGCCGGCGGCCACGACGAGGGTCGTATCGTTCCCGATCAGCCGGGCGACGGTCTCGTCGATCCGTTCGCCGTGGCGGGTGAGGCGCAGGTCGACGGGGATGCCCGCGGCCGCGAAGCGCGTCTCGACGGCGCGGCATACCGCGGCGACGTTGCCCGCGCCGGCGGCGGGGTTGATGATGACGAGGGCCATGCCGTCCATGTCGGAGCCGTCCTTCCTCGCGGCGGCCGCTCGCGGCCTCGCGATCCCGTTCGTCTTACCTGACGACGACGATCTTCCGGCTCAGCCGGGCCCCGCCCCCCGAGAGCCTCACGAAGTAGACGCCGGCGGCGGCGCGGCGGCCCGCTTCGTCCCGTCCGTCCCAGGCGATCTCGTGGCGCCCGGCCCCGCGGAACCCGCCGGCGAGGCGGCGGATTGCTCGGCCGAGCGCGTCGTGGATCGCCACCTCGATCCGCCCGCCGCGGGGCAGGGTGAACGCGATCCGCGCGCTTCCGTTGAAGGGGTTGGGCCAGGGGGGCGCGAGCGTCGGCGCGGCCGGCAGCGCCGGGTCGGCGGCCGTCACCGAGAGGGGCAGCCACACGTACTCGGCGGCGTCGACGTCGCCGTCTGCGTTTCCCGCCGGCGCCTGCGCGGCGAGGGGGCCGCCGTCCGGTGTGGCGTAGGCGACCGCGGCGAGCCAGACGCCGTCGGGCAGGGGTTCGCCGAGCCGGTCGGCGAGGCGCACCGTCCCCTCGAGCCAGCTGGCCGAGGCGCAGGCGACGCTCCCCGAGAGGACCGACTCGCCGGCGTCGAACCATCCGCACCAGTTGTTGTCGTCCTCGCCCGCGAGAAAGAGCATGCGGCCGGCCACCGTGCCGCTCTTCGCCCAGGGCGCCGAAACGGGCGGGGCGAGGGCGGTGCCCACGAGGACGAAGTGGTCGCCGAGGAGGTCGGCGCCGACCCCCTCCATCGCCACGTAGAGGAACTCGCCGTCCCAGTCGGCGTAGAGATGGATTTCGTTGTTCTCCGCCGCGAGGACCGCGCCGCCGTCGAGGTCGCCGTCGATGACGTGGTCGGGCTCGGCGACGGCGACACCGACCCACACGTGCTGGATCGGCGATCGCTCGACGTTTCCCGAGGAGTCCTCCGCCTCGACGAAGTAGTCGATGAGGACCTCGTCGAAGCCGGTCATCTCGGCCCAGTACTGGTCGGCGATCCGGTCCGGCATCACCGTGAAGTCTATCGAGGGGTCGTTGTGCACGTTTTCCGCGGGGAAGACGCGGCGGTTCATCGGCAGCGTCTGCCACGATCCCACTTCCGGCCCGCCGGCGAAGGTCTCGTTCTGGTCGCTCGTCATCGGGTTCTCGCCGTCCACGTCGATCCGGTAGCGGAGGTCGACGCGGGCGAGCCCCGAGACGTCGTGGACGAAGGTCCACACGTGGAAGTCGCTCGGCATCGGGGCGCCGTCGCCGCCGGGGTAGCCCCAGAGCGAGCCGCCCCCGCGGCCGCCGGGGTTCCACGGGAGGCGCTGCGGCAGCCAGATCGTCGGGGAAACCGGGTCGGCCTCGCCGGCGGCGGCGATGATCGGTTCGGCGTAGAGGAGCGCGGCGTTCGCGGCGAGGGTGGCCTTGATCTCCATGTCGAGGGAGGTGCCGTAGTACATGTAGCCGCTCTCGTAGCCGGAGAGGAGGTGGTGCCACGCCTTCTCGACGTCGGTGGCCCCCGGCGCGGCCGGATTCCACACGCGCGCCGGATCGGGCGCCGCGCCGGCGAGGGCCTCGGCCGTCTCCACGCGGTTCTGCGCGGCGGTCAGCACGGCCCAGTTGCGCTCGTCCTCTGCCCAGCCGCCGGGGATGTCGAAGACGCCCGCGGCGTCGAAGAGGGGCCAGTTCCAGTTGATGAACTGCGGCGAGCCGAAGTCGCCGTCGGCGTTGACCCAGCCGCCGTCCTCCACGTGGACGTAGTCGCCGGTTGCCGGCGGATGGTCGGCGAGGTACTCGGCGACGGTCGTCGGCTCGTAGCCCTTCGCCGCGGCGGCGTGGCTGAAGCCGGTGACGTTCTCGTTGTAGTAGGAGTACCCGCCCGACCACGCGTTGTCGCCGTCGTGGGCGAAGAGGACGAGCATCGGGTGCGACGGGTCGTTGTACGGGGCGATCGCGTCGACCTCGCCGGTGCCGTAGAGGCCGTAGCCCTCGTTCCAGCTCATCGCGTTCGCCGCCGGGACGACGACGATCTCGGCGGCGGCGCCCGTCTCCGGGTCGACCCACCGGGCCCGGTGGGGGCGGAAGCCCCAGGGGGGCGGCGTCTTCACCGTGACGCCCCGGCTGATCGAGATCGACTCGTAGTACCCCCGAGCGGGGTTGATTCGGTCGGCGGGGTTCGGCGGGTCGCAGTTGTCCTCGTTCGCCTGCCAGGGGTAGTCGGCGCAGGCGCGCGAGAGGTGGATGTCGGCGACGATCGTCCACTCGATCCCCGCCGCAACGAGCGCGGGGATCATCCGCTCGGAGAAGCACATCTCGGCGGGGAAGAAACCGAGCGAATATGCCGAGTCGCCCCAGGCCGCGGCGTAGGCGGCCTTCGCCACGGCGAGCTCCATCGCGAGGGCCCGCTCGTCCATGAGCGGGGCGATCGGGTGGTGGGCGGCGACGATGACCGGTTCGAGACGCGGCCGGCCGCCCGATGTCGTCCAGGAGCGGGCCTCGCGGTAGGGGGCGTACCACGCGGGGGCGTATCGCCCGCCGTTCCAGCCGGCGGCGGCGAGGCTGCCGACGTTCTCGGCGAGGGCGGCGGCGAAGGAGACCTGGGCCCCGGCGTCGGGAAGGTCGAGGATCGAGGAGACGGCCGTCCGCGGGTAGTCCTGGTAGTCGTGGACGCGGTCGTCCTTGTCGAAGATCGAGAAGACGTCGTTCTCCGAGTGGCCGAGCGTGATCGTCTCGTAGGCCGTCTCGTAGCGCGCGGGCGTCCACGCGGAGCGGTCGGGCCAGTAGATCGGCTGGTGCATGTGCCAGAGGTAGGTCGTGTGGACCGGCGCGGCCGCAGCCGTGCCCGCCAGGAGGAGCGCGATGAGCGCGGCCGCGGGCGGTCGTCGGGTGCGGTGCACGGTGTCCTCGCTTTGCCGGTGTGGTTCGATCGTCGCGTTACCGGGCGGCCGCCGGCAGCCTGGCCGCCGGCGCCCCCCGTTGCGGTAATGATACCCCATCCGGCGGGATGAATCAACGGGGCGGCGGGGGACCGGATCCCCCGCCGCCCGCGGCGGGTCAGGGCGCGTAGTGGTAGCCGATGTCGACGGCGCCCGTGTCGGTCACCCCGTCGGTGCGCGTCGTCCGGGAGTCGAGGCCGAGCGCGGCGGCCGTGTTCGAGCCTGCGTCCACGCAGGGGCTCGTCGCCGCCTGGCCGCATGCCGTCTGCGAGAGGAAATACGATCCCGATATGCCGGAGCAGAAGACCGGCGAGAGGTTGAAATTGCCGTTTACGCCGTCGTACGCGGCGATGCCGATGTCGCAGAAGGTCACCATCGGCATGCTGTTCTGCATGTTCGCCATGTCGGGATTGTCGTTCGCCCCGCCGTCGGAGTCGATGTTGCCGAAGACGATGCAGTCGGTGATCTCGGGAAAGGCCTCGTAGTTGCAGATCCCGCCGCCGTTCAGCGAGCGGTTCGCCGAGAACGTGCTCGAGGTGATCGCCGGGCTCGTGCCGTGGCAGTACAGGCCGCCGCCCCATCCATTCGTCGACCGGTTGTCCACGAAGATGCAGTTGTGGATCGTCGCCCGCAAGGCGCCGAAATGCGAGAGCAGGAAGACGCCGCCCGTGCTGTTCGTGCCGTCGTTCGCGAAGAAGCCCGTGTTGCTGATCGCCGGCGTCGAGCGGTTGGCGTAGATCGCGCCCCCGCCCTGCAGGACGACGTTCTCGCCGAAGGTGCAGTTGTCGATGGTGACGACGCACTCGAAAAGATCGACGCCGCCGCCGTAGGTGGCCGAGTTCCCCTCGAACAGGCAGCCGGAGAAGATCGGGTGGTTGTTCGATGAGTTGGCGCCGTCGACGTGGACCGCGCCGCCCGAGCTCGCCGTGTTCAGCTCGAGCCGGCACCAGAGGACGGTGGGAGATCCCTCGTCGATGCAGAGGGCGCCCCCGTCGGTCTCCGTCTCGTTCAGGTCGAAGGTGCAGCCGTTGACTTCCGTCTCGCAGCCGGAGAGGAAGCAGCCACCGCCGCCGAGGCCGCTCTCCTGGGGCATCGTGTTGGCGGTGAACCGGCAGCCGATGACCAGCGACCGGTCGTTCCACGCGGAGAGCCCGCCGCCCGCCTGGTCGGCCGAGTTGTTCCGGATGACGCAGTTTGCGATCCGCATCCCCACGCCGGAGAGGTGGACGCCGCCGCCGCGCCGATCCACGCCCGTGCCGTCGGCGTTTCCGCCCTGGATCGTGAAGCCGTCGAAAACGGCTCCCTCCGCGCCGACGACGACGTGCCACGCCGCGTCCGCGCCGTCGAGGACGGCCTCGTAGACGCCGGGGACGCGCTCGACGGCGGCTGTCTCGACGCCCTGGAAGCCGCCGAGAACGACGACGTCCGGGGCGAGCCGCAGGACGGGAACGCTGTCGTGGCCGGCGTGCAGGTAGACGCCCTCGGCCACCCACACGGAGTCCCACGCGGAGGCGGCATCGATGGCGGACTGCGGATCGGTGAAGGCGTCGGCCCAGGATGTGCCGGTGCCGGCGCCGGTGGCGTTCACGTCGACGAACCACACGACGCCGCTGCCGTCCCCGTCGCCGTCGGTGTCGACGCCTCCGCCGTCGTCGCTGCAGGAGAAAAGGAGCGTGGCCGTGGCGATCGCCGCGACAAGCGCGGCCGATCGACGGATCGAGCCGTTGCGCATGGGATGCCTCCCTGTTTGTGGTGAGGGTCGGCCACCATTTTCCACGATTTCGCCGTCGAGGACAAGCATCTCTTTCGGCTTGTCAGGGGCCCGGCGGCCCGATACAATCCGGGCGAGGGGTACGGAGAGTCACGACGACAACGGAATCACCCGAATCTCAACCACGGAGGGATGACATGGGCGCATCCGCCTCGAGGAAACTGTTGCCCGTCCTGCTGATCGTCGCCCTGCTGGCGATTGGCCTCGTCGCCGCCGACGCGTCGGCGGCGGAAACGCGGGTCACCTTCACGTTCAGGCCGGATGGCCGGCCCGGCACGGTCCACCTCGCCGGCTCCTTCAACGGATGGAGCACGTCGCAGGACGCCATGGCAGACCTCGACGGCGACGGGATCTGGATGATCACGCTCGCCCTCGCGCCGGGGCAGTACCAGTACAAGTACGTCATCGACGGCGGCACGTGGAAAGAGGACCCGCACGCGGCGGCCTCCGTGGACGACGGCTACGGCGGGAAGAACTCCGTCGTCGACGTGCCCGACGGTGCGGAGGAGCTCGCCGTCGGTATCGGCGAGGGGGGCGGCGGGGCCGCGGCCGAAAGCGCTCCGGCCGCCGCGCCCGCTTCGGCTTCCGCGGGCGGCGCCGTGCCGGTCCGCTTCGTCTTCGAGGCGGCGGCCGGCTCGAACATCTACGTGGCCGGCTCCTTCAACGACTGGGATCCCGGGCGCGACCGGATGGCCGACGACGACGGCGACGGCGTCTACGAGTGGCGCACCGAGCTGGCCCCGGGACGCTACGAGTACAAGTTCGTCAAGGACGGCTCCTGGCTCACCGACGAGACGGCGGCCGAGTTCGCCGACGACGGCTTCGGCGGCAAGAACTCCGTTCTTTACGTGCCCGTCGCCTCGCCCGAGGGTGGCGTCGTCGCCGGGGCGGGCGGGGGAAGCGCGGCGGCCCCGGCCGCCGGGGGGGGCGAGGGGCTCAAGCAGGTCACGTTCAGCTTCCAGCCCGTGATCGGCGGCGTCGCGAACGTCTTCCTCGCCGGCTCCTTCAACGACTGGAACGACTCGAAGACCCGGATGAGCGACGAGGACGGCGACGGCGTCTACGAGACGACGCTCCTCCTCGCGCCGGGCACCTACCAGTACAAGTTCGTCGTCGACGGCACGTGGCTCACCGACGAGGCGGCGGCCGACTTCGCCGACGACGGCTTCGGCGGCAGGAACTCGGTGATCGCGGTGGACGCCTCCTACGAGGACGTCTCGATCGAGGAGGGCGACGGCGAGATGATGACGGGCGACCTCGCCATCGCGCTCGACTATTCGACGGTGAACCCGCTGAGCGAGGAAGCGATCGAGTTCAAGGCCCGCGCGCACACCGGCGACGTCGAGCACGTCCAGCTCCTCTACGCGGTCGACGGCGGTGGGGAGCAGATCGTCGACATGCTTCCCGAGGCGGAGGACGTCGTCTACACCTACTACCGCGCCGTTCTCGACGTGCCGGTCTCCTCGACGATCCGCTTCGCCTTCGACTACGTCGACGGCGGCGTCCACTTCTTCGCCGCGGCCGGCGGGTTCGCGAGCGGTAAGCCGGCGGCCGGGGAGATGTTCGTCTACTCCCCCGAGACCGTGCCCGCATTCTTCACCCCCGACTGGGCGAAGAACGGCGTCTTCTACCAGATCTTCCCCGAGCGGTTCCGGAACGGCGACACGTCGAACGATCCCGATTTCACCGAACCATACTACGCGGGGGCCAACACCCTGCCGGCGAGCGGGAAGACGAACGGCGAGTATTTCCACCTCGTCACCCAGTGGGAGAACATCGGCGGGCTCCAGCGGAGCCCCTATCGCACCGACGGCAAGCCCGACTACTACTCCTTCTACGGCGGCGACATCGCCGGCGTCACGGAGAAGCTCGACTACCTGCGCGACCTGGGCGTCACGATCATCTATTTCAACCCGCTCAACCAGGCGCGCAGCAACCACAAGTACGACCCGATGGACTACCTCGCGATCGATCCGCACTTCGCCGACGACGCCACCTTCAAGACCTTCGTCCGGGAGGCGCACGCGCGGGGGATCCGCGTCGTCGTCGACATGGCCTTCAACCACACCGGCGACTGGCATTTCGCCTTCATCGACGGGCGCGAGAAGGGCCGCGAATCGAAGTACTGGAACTGGTACGAGTGGAAGCGCTGGCCGCTCCCCGACGGGCCGATCCCCAACCCGCTCGACTACTACGACTGCTGGTGGGGCTTCGGGATCCATCCGAACCTCAACTACGACCTCTCCAGGCCGAACGCGCAGGAGAACGCGATCACCGACATCGCCGACGCGAAGCCCAACGAGGCCCTCGTGGAATACGTGCTCTCGGTGGCCGACCGCTGGCTCGGCGAGTTCGACATCGACGGCTTCCGGCTCGACGTGCCGAACGAGGTGCCCTTCTGGTTCTGGCGGCTCTTCCGCGAGCGGGTGGACGCGGTGAAGCCCGACGCCTTCCTCATCGGCGAGATCTGGGGCAACGCGATGCCGTGGCTCGGCCCCCGCTGCTTCCACTCGACGATGAACTACAAGTTCTTCCGCGATCCGGCGCTGAAGTTCTTCGGGCAGGGGATCGGCACGGCGGCCGACCTCGACCGCGACCTCGCCCCGGGACGGAGCGTCTACCCGAAACAGGCCGTCCAGGTGATGATGAACCTCATCGACAGCCACGACACCGAGCGGTTCCTCACGCTCGCCGGCAACAACGACCGGCGGCTCATGCTCGCGGCGCTCTTCCAGATGACCTACGTGGGGATCCCGCAGATCTACTACGGCGACGAGGTGGGGCTGCGCGGCGGCAAGGATCCCGACTGCCGGCGACCCTTCCCGTGGGGCTGGGAGGAGAGCCCCAAGCGCACGGCGATACACGACTACTACACGGCGGTGACGGGTCTCCGTCACGCGTATCCGGCGCTTCGTACCGGCGCGTTCCACACGGCGCTGGCCGAGGGGAAGGTCTACGCCTACGTGCGCGAGGACGAGGCGAACCGCATCCTCGTCGTCCTCAACAACGATCCGGGCGCGATGGAGATCACGGTGCCGGTTGCCGAGCTCGGATTCGGCGACGGCGACCGCTTCGCCGACGAGCTCAACGGCGGCGCCGCGTACGAGGTGGCGGGCGGCGACATCGCGATCTCGCTCGAGGGGCTCACCGGGGCGGTGCTGGTGCAGCAGTAGCGGCCGCCGCCCGCCGCTCGCCCGGCGGGAAAGACAGAACGCGTTATGGAGGTACCGACGCTTCCGGAAACCCACGAGACAGGAGGGATGTCATGTCTGTGGCAAAGGTGACCGAGATCAGCGCCTCGTCCCCGAAGAGCTTCGAGGATGCCGTCAAGGAGGGCATCGCGCGGGCCAGCAAGACCCTCGAGCAGATCGAGGGCGCGTGGGTCAAGGGGCAGAAGGTCGTCTGCAAGGATGGCAGGATCACCGAGTACCGGGTCGACATGAAGGTGACCTTCGTGCTGAAGGACTAGCGCGACCGCACCGAAACGAGTGGATATATCGAGCGCCGGCGGGGGGCGGGCCCCCGCCGGCGTTTTCTTTGGGAGGGGTGGTGGATGATGGGACGATCGGCCTTGCTCGACCGGGTGCGGGAGGCGATCCGGACGAAGCACTACAGCAGGCGGACCGAGAAGAGTTACATCGGCTGGATCCGCAGGTTCATCCTCTTTCACGGCAAGCGCCATCCGGAGACGATGGGGGAGAAGGAGATCACGGCCTTTCTCTCATGGCTCGCCGTTCGCCGTCGCGTCAGCGCCTCCACGCAGAACCAGGCCCTGAGCGCCATCCTCTTCCTCTACAGGAAGGTGCTCGGCATCGAGCTCGCATGGATGGACGGCATCGTGCGGGCGAAACGCCCCATCCGGGTGCCGGTGGTCATGACGAAACGCGAGGTCCGCCTCGTGATCGATCGGATGTACGGGCTGCCATGGCTCATGGCGTCCCTGATGTACGGCGCGGGACTGCGGCTCCTAGAATGCTGCCGGCTGCGGATACAGGACGTTGAGTTCGAGAAAAGCCAGATCACCGTGCGGGACGGCAAGGGGCGGAAGGATCGGCGAACGGTGCTGCCCGGCACGCTTGCCGGGCCCCTGCGCCGGCAGGTGGACCGTGTCCGGGAGCAACACGCGGTCGATATGATCCATGGATGCGGGACGGTCGTACTGCCGTTGGCGCTCGATCGGAAATATCCGAATGCGTCATCGGAACCCGGCTGGCAGTGGGTATTCCCGGCGACGCGCATGTATGTCGATCACGACCACGGTGTGCGCAGGCGGCATCATATCCACGAGTCCGTGGTCCAGCGGGCGTTCAAGGCGGCCGTCAGGGAGTCGGGAATCGCGAAACCGGCGAGCTGCCATACCCTGAGGCATTCGTTCGCCACCCACCTGCTCGAGGACGGGTACGACATCCGGACGATCCAGGAACTCCTCGGTCACAAGGATGTAAGCACCACGATGATCTACACGCACGTGCTGAACAAGGGGGGACGCGCGGTCAGAAGTCCCCTGGATGCGATGCAGGAGAACAAGGATGAAAGGCGACAGTAATCGACGAGGATTACGTACACGATGCCGCGCTAGGATAAATGGATTAGACTGTAGGATTTCGCAGTCTAACAAGCGTCAACGATCGGATACACGCGGGATTTTCGCATGATTCTAAATATGTTGCCCATATTTTCCTAAAAGTGTGATATATTTATCCGGCATCTGGGGGCTGCTAATCTGCATACATAGTTCTGTCTACTTTACGATGGCGCGGACGCTTCGCGCCGCGCCATCGGCGCTGCGGATTCCCATCCGCTGTCTGCCCGGCGCTTCGCGCCGGCCATCCAGCG
>JAFGEZ010000036.1 GCA_016931295.1 Candidatus Krumholzibacteriota bacterium | reverse complement strand
GTGGTAGAGCGAGTAGCTCGACAGCCAGCCGATGGCGGGGAAGTGCCGCTCGAAGGCGAGCTGGTCCTCGAGGCTCCAGAAGACCTTGACGACCTTGAGCGTCGCCTGCACGACGGGATCGGACAGATCGCCGCCCGGGGGGGAGACCGCGCCGATGACGCTCAGCGTCCCCTCCCGCGCGTCCGAGCCGAGGCAGACCGTCCGGCCGGCCCGCTCGTAGAACTCGGCGATCCGCGAGGGCAGGTAGGCGGGATACCCCTCCTCCCCCGGCATCTCCTCGAGGCGGCCGCTCATCTCGCGCATCGCCTCCGCCCAGCGCGAGGTCGAATCGGCGAGGACCGCGACGGCGTAGCCCATGTCGCGGAAATACTCGGCGATCGTGATTCCCGTGTAGACCGAGGCCTCCCGCGCCGCGACGGGCATGTTCGACGTGTTCGCGATCAGCACGGTCCGCTCCATCAGCGGGCGCCCCGTGGCCGGGTCGATGAGCTCGGGGAACTCCTGGAGCACGTCGGTCATCTCGTTGCCGCGCTCGCCGCAGCCGATGTAGACGATGATGTTCGCGTCCGACCACTTGGCCAGCTGGTGCTGGATGACGGTCTTCCCCGCGCCGAAGGGGCCCGGGACGGTGGCCGTGCCGCCCTGGCTGATCGGGAAGAACATGTCGATGACGCGCTGGCCGGTCACGAGCGGCTTCACGGGCATGAGCTTGCGGACCGTCGGGCGGGGCGTCCTGACGGGCCACCGGTGGTACATCCGCACCTCCCGCAGGCCCGCGTCGGTCTCGATCTCGGCGATCGTATCCTCGATCGTGTACGTGCCGTCGACCGGGACGCGCGCCAGCCTGCCCGCCTCGATCGTCGGCGGGACCATGACGCGGTGGACGATGAGCTCGGTCTCCCGGACGTCGCCGAGGATGTCCCCGGGGAGGATCTCCTGCCCCTTCGCCAGTCCCGGCGCCGCCGTGAAGGTCCACGCGCGCTCGTGGTCGAGACCGGGAATGTCGATGCCGCGCGTGATGTAGGAGCCAACCTGCGCGTAGATGTCGTCGAGCGGCCGCTGTATCCCGTCGTAGATCGACTGGAGCAGCCCGGGGCCCAGCTCGATGCTCAGACTCTGGCCCGTCGACTCGACCGTCTCTCCCGGGCCGATCCCCGCGGTCTCCTCGTAGACCTGGATGTAGGCGAGGTCCCCGTGAAGCTCGATGACCTCGCCGATCAGCCGGCGTTCGCCGACGCGGGCGACTTCGTACATCTTCGCCTCTCCCATGCCCTCGGCAACGATGAGAGGCCCTGATACCTTGACGATTCTTCCAGCGCCCATACGTCTGTTCTCCCCGTGCGTGTCCGTTGACCCGGGCTACTCGCTATCGTCGCCCGAGATGTCCTGGCCGACCGCCCTGATGACGGCATCCCGCAGCTCCCCGAAGGCCAGCCCTCCCGAGGAGGGCTCGCCGTCCGTCCAGACGGCCCCGCGGATATCGGGTATGATGCTGACCACGGGAAAGACGCGCTGCGTCCGCCGCCGGATCAGCTTGCTGTACCGGTGGAAGACCTCCTCGGTGACGAGGATGATCTTGAACCGTTTCTCCACGACCTCGAGGAAGGCCTCCTCGGTGAGCTCGCCGTCGTGCGTCTCGTAGGTCTCGCAACCCAGGGCGCGGAAGAACTCGATCGAGTCCGAATGGCCGATGACCGCTATCTGGTTCGCCACTGCAATCGCTCCCTTACGACGGCCACAGCGCGTCGACGTTCTCCTGGACGAGCTCCTCGGGCACGCGGTTGACCTTGCCGGCCAGCACCATCCGCAGGAGGCGGCAGTTCCGCTCCCGGAGATCGAGGTGATGAAGGACCGGCAGGATGTCGAAGAACCGGTACGTGCTCTCGCGACCGAGTTCGATCGTCGCCGCGAGGATGATCGGATCGACCCGCCACAGCGGGCAGTCCGTCCCGAGCCCCATCCTGAGCAGCAGGCGGTAGTCCGAGGTCTCGAGGAAGGAGTAGAACTCCCCCTCCGTCTCCGCGGCGAACCTGCGCCACCGCGACGCCTCGATCCATCCGCCCTCGATCAGTCCCTCCTCCAGCCGCGGCCGGCGGAAGGCGTCGCGATGCGACCTGACGATCGAACGGACGTTCGCCAGGTCGATCCGGCGCCGGACGGCGGCGCGGGCCTCGTTTCCCGGCGCCGCGCCGACGAGCCACCTCCACTTCTCTTGCTCGACGGCGTATCCCGCGCCGGCCGCGTCGAGCGACTCTCCCGCTTCGGCAAGCGTCTCGGCGACGGACCGGAGAAAGCCGGGGAGCATCTGGAGATGCCGGCCGCGGACGGCCTCCTCCATCGTCATCGGGTCGACGAAACCGCAGGAGGTGAGCGATGCGGGCCGATCGAGGAGCGAGGCCTTCCACGCGTGCCCGAGGTTGTCGAAGTCATGCGGCGCGCGCAGGAACTCCCGTACGGTCGCGTCGGGAACGAGACCGCAGACGAGATCGAGCGTCTCCGCCATCTCCGCCTCGATGCCGTCCTCGAATTCGTGTATCCTCTCGACCGGCTCGAAGGCGCGGCAGGTGTCCCGGACCGCCGCCAGGAGCCCGTCGAGCGGCGTGCGGACGAGGCGCTGGAACCACGACCGGTCGGGCATCGAGGCCTCGATCGCCCGCAGACGGGAGACGACGTATGTGTAATCGGTCGACACGGCGCCCGTCACTCCTCCCGGAAGAGGATCGCCCCGATCCCCGGTTCGACGCGCTCGCGCACCTGCTCGAAGAAGACGTCGAGCGAGAGATCGACGATCCGTTTCCCCTCGCGGAGCACGACGCCCCAGGCGAAGTCGCCCGAATCGCCGGCGAGGCGGAAATCGCCGCCGCCGGGCCAGGCCTCGTTCAGGGACGAGAGGAAGGCGGGCGTGAAGAGGTCGCGCTTCGCGGCCGCGGAAACGATCTCCTCGCGCCCGGTGACGGCGCGTTCCACGATGATTCCCCCGACGGTCGCCAGGTAGTCGTCGCCGTCGAGTTCTGCGAGCCGGCTTTTCGCTTCGGCGTAGATCTCCTCGAGGATCTCCCGTTTCTTCGCGAGGAGCGCCTTGCGGAGCTCGAGCTGTTCGCCGACGACGATTCGCCGCTCCTCCTCCGCGGCCCTCTTCCCGGCCCGCGCCCGGAGTTCGGCCGCGAGGCGCTCCCCCCCGGCGGCGAATTCGGCGCCGATCCGTTCGGCCTCGCGTTCGGCGGCCGCGACTCGCTCCTTTACCGCCGCCGCCGCCTCTTCCTCGATCCGTTTCAGGATGTGTTCGATAGCCATCGTTTCTCCCGCGGGTCTAGCCCAGGCTGATCCGCTGCAGCAGGAGGATCGTCCCGAGCAGTCCGAGGACCGCGTAGGTCTCGACGATCACGGCGAAGACCATTCCCTTGCCGACTTCCCCCGGACGCTTGGCGACGAGGCTGCACGCCGCGGCGCAGACCTTTCCCTGGTAGAGGCCGGAGACGAGGCCGGTGATCGCGACAGGCAGCGCCGCCCCGAGGACCGCGAGGCCGTCGCCGACCGGGATCGTCTTGAGGGCGTCCATTCCGGGCAGCTTGTTGATGATCATGAACAGGGCGACCAGCCCGTAGATCCCCTGCGTGCCGGGAAGCGCCTGGAGGACGAGGAGCGATCCGAACTTCTCCGGATCCTCGCTGACGACCCCGTTCGCCGCCTGCCCGGCGACCCCGGTGCCGAGCGCCGATCCCGCGCCGGCGAGAGCCGCCGCGAGCGCCGCCCCGATGACCACAAGCATGAAACCGAGCATCTGTGTCTCCTTCCTGAAGCCGTGTGCTATCCCGTCTCGCTCTCCCGCACCACGGTATGCCTGCGCTCGGAGCGGAAGGGACGGAATTCCCTTCCCCCGCCGTTGAAGAACTTCCCGAAGAACTCCAGGTACTGGAGCCGTCCGGAATGCACGAAGGCGCCGAGCGTGTTGACCGCGAGGTTGAAGAGATGACCGCCGAGAAGGACGAGGACCATGGCGACGTAGCCCGTGTAGTACGGCAGGCCCATGACCATCGCGGCGATATCGTTGACGGCGATCGCGATCGCGCTCGTCGCCAGCCCGAGGGCCAGCAGACGGGCGTAGGAAAGCACGTCGCCGAAATAACTCACCACGTCGTAGAATCCGACGAGTCCCTTGAAGATCTTGCCGGCGATATTCTTCGCGCGGCGGCCGCCGGAGAGGAAGATCAGCACGGCGAGCACGCCCGCCCCTTTCGCGGCAGCGTCGAAGATCGGGTCGGGCACCTCGCCCCCGAGAATCCCGCGGAACCCGAGTGGCGCGAGGGCGACGATGAAGAGCATCCAGAAGAGCTGGTCGCAGACGGCGTCGGCGACGAGCCGGGCCTTGAGGTTCGCGACCATCCGGATCCCCATGCCGAACAGCAGGTGCACGATCCCCATGAGAAAGGAGATGTTGAGCATCGTCATCGGCTCGTGCAGGGGATCGAGAAGCACGAACCGGCGCAGCGCCGGCGGGAAGAGCTCGGCGCCGATCCCGAAGATCCCCCCGGCGACGATCCCGACGACCGCCGTGACCAGCCCGCCGTAGAGAAGGATGCGGAAGAGCTTTCCCGCCCCTCCACCCGGCCGGAACCGGAGGATGACGAAGAGACTCACCGCGGCGAGGGTGAACCCGTAGCCGGCGTCGGTCAGGCACATCGCGAAGAAGACGACGAAGAAGGGGGCCAGAAGCGGCGTCGGATCGAACTCGCGGTAGATCGGCCGCCCGTAGAGGGTCGTCACGAACTCGTAGGGGGAGACGGCGGGCCGGTTGTCCAGGTGGATGGGCGGTTCCTCGTCTTCGCGCGGCTCGCGGAAGGCGATCTCGAAGTTCTCGAAGGCGCCGCCGAGCCGTCGTTCGAGAACCGGCCGGTCGGCGGCGCGGATCCATCCCTCGACGACGAAGGTCGAGGCGGTCCGGCGGAAGAGCCGTCCGGCCTCGTCGAGACCGATCCGCTCGCGGTAGTGGTCGGCGAGCTTGAGAAGATCCTCCCGGTTTGCGGCGAGCAGGCGGGCCTCGTTCGTCGCGACGGCGATCTCGCGCTCGATCTCGGCCCGCCGCGTCAGAACGCGTTCGGCGATCTCCGCCGGACGTCCCTCGAGACCGTCGAGCTGGCGCCTGACGGCGGGCGTGTCCTTGAGGTACCCGGCGAGATCGTCCGCTTCCCCCGCACGAACGGCGACCGCGTAATGGACGGCGGCGCCGTCCCTGCTCTCCTCGACGAACACGGTGCGGGGGCACGCCTCCTCGGCCCCGGCGACGACCGCCTCGGCCGCCTTCGCGGGAATCGACCAGAAGAGAACGGCGCACGTCTCCGTGCAAAGCGATTCGAGCGGGGCCTCGATCGATATCCAGGGCGCGAGCGTCCGCAAAAGCTCCTCGCCCCGCGCGATCTCGTCCTCGCCGCCCCGGATCGTCTCCCGGAGCTTCTCGCAGCGGGCCGCCGTCTCCTCGACGGGGGCCTCGGCGGCGAGGCGCTCCAGCTCGTCGCGGCCGGCGACGATCGGCCCGGCGCCGATGCGTTCGAGGAAGGAGGGAGCGGCGACCCAGGGATCGAGGAAGGACAGCACGCCCTCGATCGTCTCGAGGCGCCGCCGGTCGCCGCGCAGCCGCTCCTCGTCGATCTCCGGGGTCTCCCCCTCGAGCTCGACGTCGGTGAGCTGCAGCACGCCCGCCTCGCGGAGCGCGCGCTTCATGCCCTCCTCTATCGAGGTGTGGGCCAGTAGCTGCACCTTCAGCATCCTGCTGACTGCCACCGTCTCACTCCCTGCTCAGGCGCCCCGCGGCGCCGTCACGATCCGCTCCGGAACGCGGCGGCGATCGTCTCGAGCGCCTCGTTTCGTCTTCCGGCGGCCGAGGTGTCCAGCGCTGCGATCGCCTTCGTGTTCTTTTCGCGGAGGCCGGCGATCCGCTCTCCGGCGATGCGCCGCGCCTCCTCCAGGAGCGAACGCTCCTCGTCGGCGGCCTCGATGCGCACCTCCTCGATCAGCTTCCTGCCGGCCGCGCGGGCCGCTTCGACGATGCCGGCGGCCGTCGTCTCGGCCTCGCGGAGCGCGGCCGCGGCCGCCTCTTCCTTGCGGCGAATCTCGTCGAGGTGTTTCTCGATCATGGGTGCTCCCGGAAAAGGACCTGGGCCCGGACCGCGCCCGGGGATATGACATGCCTCTGGGTATGCGTCGATTCGATCTCTGCCGGGCTTCGGCGGATCGGCGTCCGCGCTCGAGCCCATTCGTCCGGTCGTCGCGGCGCCGCCCGTTGACGGGCGGAGTAAAAAACATATGCGCGACCGTGCAAAAAGGCAAACACGAATTGCGCCCGGGGTGCAAAAAGGCCGTGGAGGCCGCCCCGATCCGCCCCCGCACCCCGGAACACGCCGGCGTCAGTCTGTTTCGAGGAATTCGGCGATTTGCGCGGCCTGTTCCTCGCAGGCGCGGTAGCCGCGGTCGACGATCTCGTCGGCGTGCTCGAAATCGAACGCCCCGTAGCGGCCGACGTCGGGCTCGATCATGAGATGGACGCCGGCCCGCTCCCGCTCGAACTCGAGGATGCGCGAGGAGGCGATCGAGAAGGAATCGGTGATGACGTCGAAGATGCGCCTGCCGCCCGAGGCGCCCTCGATCCCCGAGAGAATCCGCTCCGCCATCTCGCTCACGCGCGCCGGCGCGCCCTCGATCGACTTCACCCATTCGTCCA
Organism: Candidatus Krumholzibacteriota bacterium; assembly: GCA_016931295.1. Classification (NCBI taxonomy): domain Bacteria; phylum Candidatus Krumholzibacteriota; species Candidatus Krumholzibacteriota bacterium. The sequence continues at coordinate 17,136 of JAFGEZ010000036.1, read as the reverse complement.
TCCGGTGGACGAGCCCCGTCGCGCCCTCGTCGGCAGACCGGGCCCGGCCGAGGTCGCGCCCCGCGTTCACGCCGATCACCTTCTCCGCGCCGAGATCGAAGGCGAGCCGTATCGGCACGGGGTCGACGATCTCCCCGTCGACGAGATAGCGGTCGCCGAGGGACACCGGGGGGAAGATCCCCGGAATGCAGCTCGACGCGCTCACCGCGGTCACGACGTTGCCCTGCCGGAAGACGAAGGGCTTCCCGGTGGTCAGGTCGGTGGCGACGCAGGCGAAGGGCATGCGCAGCTTCTCGATCGCACGGCCCTGGAGGCGCTCTTCGAGGTAGGCGGAGATCCTGCTCCAGGTGAAGACGCTGCTTCCGCGGAGGGAGAGCTGGAAGAACTTGAGGAGATCCGACCACCGGATGTCGCCGGCGAACCGCCGAAGCGCCTGCGGGCTGTAGCCGAAGGCGGCGTGCGCGCCGATGATCGCGCCCATCGACGTCCCGGCGACGCAGGAGAACCCGATCCCCCGCTCGCGGAGCCACGAAAGCACGCCGATGTGGGCGAGCCCGCGAGCGCCGCCCGCCCCGAGCGCCAGCCCGATGCGCCGTTCCATACCTGTCCTCCCCGGCCGACGGCGATTGGTCGCCGGCCCCGATGTGCCTTTACACGGACCACGGAAACGACTACATTGCGGAATGTATATCAGGAAGCCAAACGATTCAACCCCCGCGGAGACACGATGAAGCGCCTGCGCAACTTTTCCATCGTCGCGCATATCGATCACGGGAAGTCGACGCTCGCCGACCGGCTGATCCAGCATGCGGGCCTCGTCGACGAACGCTCCTTCCAGGACCAGATCCTCGACACGATGGACATCGAGCGCGAGCGGGGGATCACGATCAAGAGCCAGACCGTCTGCATCCCCTACCAGGCGAAGGACGGCGAACACTACATCCTCAATCTCATCGACACGCCGGGGCACGTCGACTTCTCCTACGAGGTCTCGCGGGCGCTGGCCTCCTGCGAGGGCGTCCTCCTTCTCGTCGACGCCTCCCAGGGGGTCGAGGCGCAGACGGTGGCCAACCTCTACGCGGCGATGGAGCACGACCTCGAGATCGTCCCCGTCATCAACAAGATCGACCTGCCCTCGGCCGACATCGAACGGGCGAAGGGGGAGATCGAGGCGGAGCTCGGCCTCGACCCCGACGGGGCCCTCATCTGCTCGGCGAAGGAGGGAACGGGCATCGAGGAGATCTTCGAGGCGATCGTCTCGCGCATCCCGCCACCGCGCGGGCGCGTCGACGCGCCACTCTCCGCGCTCGTCTTCGACGCGAACTACGACCCCTTCCGGGGGGCGATCATCTCCTGCCGCGTCGTCGACGGCTCGGTGAAGCCGGGCGACGTCATCAGGCTGATGTCCCTCGCGACGACGCACGAGATCGAGGAGGTCGGCCTGTTCCGCATCAGGCGCGAACCGCGCCCGAGCCTCGAGGCGGGCGACGTCGGGTACCTGATCGCCGGCATCAAGACGGTGAGCGACACGCGGGTCGGCGACACGATCTGCCACGACGCCGATCCGCCGGCCGCTCCCCTGCCGGGCTTCAAGGAGGTCAAGCCGGTCGTCTTCTCCTCGATCTACCCGGTCAACGCCGACGACAACGCGTCGCTCTCCGACGCCCTCGAGCGCTACAAGCTCAACGACGCGTCCCTCGTCTACCAGCGGGATTCCTCCGTCGCCCTCGGCCACGGCTTCCGCTGCGGCTTTCTCGGGCTCCTCCACCTCGAGGTCTTCCAGGAGCGGCTCGAACGCGAATTCGACCAGACGATCGTGATGACCGCCCCGAGCGTTTCCTACCGTTTCCGGCTCATCGGCGGAAGGGAGGTGACGATCGACAATCCCGAGTTCTACCCCGACCCGATGACGATCGAGGCGTCGATGGAACCGTACATCCGCGCCACCGTCCTCATCCCGGAACGCTACATGGGCGTCGTGATGAAGCTCTGCCTCGCCCGCCGCGGCGTCGACCCCCATTTCAGCTACCCCTTCCCCGGCCGGATCGAGGTCACCGTGGAGATGCCGCTCGCCGAGGTGATCTACGACTTCTACGACCGGCTCAAGACGATCACCCAGGGATACGGCTCCTTCGACTACGAGATCATCGACTACCGCGAAGAGGACCTCGTGAAGCTCGACATCCTCGTCAACCACGAGCAGGTGGACGCGCTGAGCGTGATCGTGCACCGCGACCGGGCCCGGACGCGCGCCAAGGAGATCTGCGACCGTCTCCGCGACGAGATCCCCCGGCACATTTTCAAGATCCCCATCCAGGGCGCCATCGGCGGCAGCATCATCGCCCGTTCCACGATCTCCGCCTTCCGCAAGGACGTCACGGCGAAATGCTACGGCGGCGACATCACGCGGAAACGGAAGCTCCTCGACAAGCAGCGGAAGGGAAAGGCGCGCATGAAGATGGTCGGCAAGGTGTCGATCCCCCAGAGCGCCTTCATCGCGGTGCTGAAGACCAATGACGAATGACCCGCCGCCGCCGGAGCGCGCGCCCGGCCTCTACGTGCACGTCCCCTTCTGCCGGACGAAATGCCCCTACTGCGATTTCGCCTCGTCGACCGATCGATCCCTCGCGGCCCGGTTCGTCGCCGCGGCGGCAACCGAGGCCGCCCGGTGGCGCGGCCGCTTCGCTTGCTTCAACACCCTCTACGTCGGGGGCGGGACGCCGTCCTTCCTCGGCGCCGACGAACTCGCCGCGCTCCTCGACGGCGTTCGCGGAGCGCTCCCCCTCGGCGAGAAGGCGGAGGTGACCGTCGAGGCGAATCCCGACGACGTCACTCCCCGTCTCGCCGGCCGGCTCCGCTCGATCGGCGTCGACCGCGTGAGCCTCGGCGTGCAGTCCTTCGACGACGGCGAGCTCGCCTTTCTCGGCCGGCGGCACGACGCGGTTCGGGCTAGCGCGGCGATCGCCTGCCTCCGCGAGGCGGGTCCGCCGTCGCTCGCCCTCGACCTGATCTTCGGTTTCCCCGGCCACGATGAGGCCCGGTGGCGGCACACGCTCGACGAGGCGCTGGCGGCCGCGCCGGAGCACCTCTCCTGCTACGCGCTCACCGTGCACGAGCGCACCCCCCTCGGCCGGCGGCAGGCCGCCGGGGAATGCGTATCGGCATCCGACGAACGCCAGCGGGCACTCTTTTTCCTCGCCGACCGCCTCCTCGCCGGCCGCGGCTACGTCCACTACGAGGTCTCCAACTACGCCCGCGGCGACGAGCACCGCTCCCGGCACAACACCCGCTACTGGGACCGCACCCCCTACCTCGGCCTCGGCCCCGCCGCGCACTCGCTGCTCGGCCGGCGGCGATGGTGGAACCCCCGCGGCATCGGCCCCTGGCTCGCCGCCGTCGAGGCGGGCCGCGATCCGGCGGCAGGCGAGGAAACGCTCGATGACGACGAGCTTCTCGTCGAGGAGCTGATGCTCGGCCTGCGGACGAGCGACGGCGTCCCGCTCGACCGTCTCGCGGTTCGCGCCGACTGGAAACAGACCCTCGCCGAACTCGTCGACGCCGGCCTGCTCGAACGCCGCGGCGACCGCGTCGCCCCGACACCCGCGGGGATGCTCGTCGCCGACGCCCTCCCGCTCCGGTTCCTGCCGCCGGTTTCCCCGGCAGGCGGCGGGGCGCCGGACACCGGCGGATCGTGACGCCCCTCTCCCGGCGAGTACGACTCCGCGATCGGAACCATTCCCGTCCCGGCCTCGATATTATCTCATGTAATTCATCGGGGCGGCTTGACTTCGGGGCCGCCGCCATGCAATATGCGAGAATCGACCGACAACGCGGGAGCGTGCTCACCTGGGGGGGGACGACATGGCAGGCACCGGCGAGAGGCGGCGGGTCATCGTCATCGGCGACTGGTTCGTCGACGAGAACTGGCTCGTTTCGCGTCAGAATCTCTACCACAGCTCGCACACCGGCGACGTCCACTACCTCGCCCATCTCAAGGATCCGAAGGAACGCATCGTCAATCTCGGCGGCGCCGCCGAGGTGCTGGTTTTGCTGAAATCGTATTTCGAGAGGAACAACGACCGCGGAGAACCGCGGCCGAGTCCCTTCGACTTCGTCGGCGTCGGCGCGTGGCACCCCGGGGACGACGACATCCTGCGCTGCATCCTGTGCGACGGGAGCCCCCGCGGCGACAACATCCTGCTGACGCCCTACACCGTCTCGTGCCTGAAGCATCCGGCGGAAACCGCGACCGGGACGATCTGCCCCCACGATGGCGGAAAGACCTGCGACAGCGCATACGATTTCCGGAACCTCGCCGCAGGCAGGACGGACGTCTCGACGACGCGCCACATCCGCTGCTTCGAGGGATTCAGCGGCGGCGATCTCCACCACCTCTGTCGCATCGACTGGCACCTCGACCGGGAAGACCCGCTCGATTACGAAAGGGGGCTCGCCGGCCTCGGACCGGTCGAGGGCGACGCCGGCCCGGCGGCGATCATCATCGAGGACCACGGCCTGGGCGTGATCTCGGACGCCTGCATCGAGCAGCTCCTCCTGATCAGCGGCAAGGAGACGAAGTGGTTCGTCCGGACGAAGATCGACGACCCGCCGTGGATGAAGACCATCCGGGCGTCGGGCCGGGAGATCTTCCTGACCGTCGCCGATCACCAGCTCGCCGCCCACAAGAAGGGGGAGCGCCGCTGGTGGTACGGCAGGCAGCTCGGCCGGGCCGGTCTCGAGCTCCTCGGCAACCTGACCGGCGAGCTCACCTGGGACGACGAGACGCCGGTGCACAACGACACGGTCCCGATCGCCCAGCACGCCGCCGTCCTCCTCAACGACAACACCGTCTTCGCGAAGGAGGGCAAGGAGATCGTCCACACGATCGACCGGAGCCCCGGCAAACGGCAGGAGATCAACATCGGCCGGACGACCGTCTTCTTCTCCGCTCTCGTCGCGCAGGCGCTCGATCCCGGGGCAGCGCGGTTCGGCGATTTCAGCAACCACTGCGAGCACGCCCTCTCGGCCGCCTACGCGTGGAGCCGCGAGATCAGCGCATCCTGGCATCAGAACGAAAACCTGCAGATCTTCTCGAAATACGCGTACGCGCTCCGCGACCTGGACACGCCGTGCTCGAGGATATCGGCAAGGAGGGAAGAGTACTGCACACTCTGGCGCTGGTGGAAATCGTCGTCGAAGGGCCTCGGACGCGTCGAGCTGGCGACGGACCGCTGGGTGCTCCAGTGCTGGCGGGGCGAGGGCGCCCTCGACGACTACGTCTGCGTCGGCGGCCCCAAGCGGGACGCGATCAACAATCTCGTCTCCGCCGTGGCCGCCTTCGAGAAGGACCCCGACCCGAGCCGCCCGCTCGGCTGCCTCCTCATCGCCTCCTCGGGCTGGGGGAAGAGCTTCCTCGCCCAGCGGCTCGCCCGGCGTTTCGACATGCGGTACCTCGAGTTCTCCATCGCGCAGATGGCGACGGCCGGGGATCTGGTCGACTGCTTCGCCCGGATCGCCTCGATCCAGAACCGGACGGAGAAGCGGACGCTCGTCTTCATCGACGAGATCAACGCCCGGATCGAGGGGAACGACGTCATGGGGCTGCTCCTCAGCCCACTCTGGGACGGCCTCGCCGTCACGAAGGGCAAGAGCTACCGCCTCGATCCGGGGGTGTGGATCTTCGCCTCGACGGCCCGGATGGACGAGCTGGTCGATTCAAACAAGGGCTCCGATTTCGCCTCGCGCCTCAACGGCCCGATCATCGAGCTCGATTTCATCGACGACAACGAATCGCTGTCGCGGTTCATGCACGACGTCCGCCGCTCGCTGATCAACCTCGTGGGAAAGAACATCGACACGTACCGGAGGGCCGTGTACGAGAGCGACAGCTACCGCCTGTACATGTACAGCAGCGAGGCCAAGCTGAAGACGGAGCTCGTCTACCTCCTGACGGCGCTCCTCATGAAGAAGTGGGGGCCGATCACCCGCATCCAGGAGTGCGTCCTGCAGCTCTTCCACGACCTCCTTCCCGTCAACGGCGCCCGCAGCCTCGAGTTCTTCGCGTCGAGCTTCGTGGGGATCCGGCGCGGCATCGTCCGGGCCGCGAACGTCCCCGCCCTCGAGACGAACGACGCCCTCCGCCGGCACGTCATCGTCCCGGAGGACTGGCTCGATCCCGCCGTGAGGGCGAGGCTCGACCAGTCGACGGCCTTCGTGGAAATCGAGGCGATCGTCAAATAACCGGGTGTCGCCGGGCCGCCGGACGGTATAGAATCCGGTGGAGAGACGCACGGGCTTTTCCGGACGGTTCGCAGCCATGGCGGCAGACGAGGACACGCGGCGCGTTCGTCGCCCAATCGGGCGATGCAGCCCTCCCGCTGCGTCCCGCCCCGGCAGAACGCGCGTCACCTACGTCGGGCACTCCACCGTCCTCATCGAGATCGACGGCGTGCGGATCCTCACCGATCCGGTCTTCCGCCGCCGGGTCGGCGGCTTCCTCCGCCGCATCCCCCCCTTGCCCGGCCCGGAGACGCGGCTCGACATCGACGCCGTCCTCGTCTCCCACCTGCACTTCGACCACCTCGACCTCCCCTCCCTCGAGGAGCTCGATCACGAGACGCGCCTCATCGTGCCCCACGGCGCGGACCGGATGCTCCGCCGGAAGGGATTCACCCACGCGGAGGAGCTGCGGCGCGGCGAGACGATCACGGTTCGCGACGTGAACATCCAGGCGATCCCCGCGATCCATTCCGATTTCCGCTGGCCCTTCGGCCCCGTCGCCAGGAGCATCGGCTTTCTCGTCTGCGGCTCCCGCACGCTCTACTTCGCCGGCGATACCGACATCTTCCAGGACATGGAGCAAGTCGGACACCGGCTCGACACGGCCATCCTGCCCGTCTGGGGCTGGGGCCCGTGGCTCGGGCACGGCCATCTCAACCCGCACCGCGCGGCGATCGCCCTGCGCCTCCTCCGTCCGCGCCGGGCGATACCGATCCACTGGGGAACCCTCTGCCCCGTCGGTTTCTGCATGCGCCGGCCGCGCTTCTTCTCGTCGCCGCCGCTCGAGTTCGCCGCGATTTCGTCGGAGATGGCGCCGGAGGTGGAGATCAGGATCCTGCAACCGGGGGAGACGACCGAACTTGCCGCGCCCGGCGCCTGAGTGCCGGGGAAGGGACAAACCGATGATCCGCTGGACGCGACGGGTGGCGACGATCTGGGCGATCGAGTTCGTCGCCCTCGTTCTGCTCGCGCGATGGATCCCCGGCCTCGAGCTCGCCTCGTGGTGGACGGCGATCCCCGCCGTGGCGGTTATCGCCTTTCTCAACGCTCTTCTCCGTCCACTGCTCCTTTTGCTGATGATGCCCTTCACGATGCTCACCTTCGGCCTGTTCGGCGTCGTGCTCAACGCCATGATGCTGCTGTTCGCCGCGCGGATCGTCCCGGGCTTCTCGATCGACGGCTGGCTCACCGCCCTGTGGACGACGCTCGGCATGGCGGCGGTCGGCACGCTCCTCACCGGGCTCGCGTCGATCGACGACGAGGATTCCTATTACCAGAACGTCGTCGCGCGGCTCTCCCGCGCCGTCGGCGGCGCCGTCCCCGACACCGGACCCGGCCTCGTCGTCGTCCAGATCGACGGCCTTTCCCACCGGGCGCTCATGCGAACGATCCACGAGAAACACATGCCGACCCTCTCCCGGTGGATCGCCTCGGGCGCGTACCGGCTCCGGCGATGGGACACGGGCCTCCCGTCGATGACGACCGCCGCCCAGGCGGGGATCCTCTACGGCGACAACTGGGACATCCCGGCCTTCCGCTGGTACGAGAAGGAACGCGGCCGCCTCATGGTCTCCAACCACCCCGCGGACGCCGCGGAGATCGAGTCCCGCCTTCCCCGGCAACGGACGCTGCTCAGCCGCGGATGGAGCCTCGGCAATCTCCTCTCCGGCGGCGCCGAGCGCGGCATGCTGACGATCAGCATGCTGACCGACATTCCCCGGAGCCTCATCGGCGCCTCCTTTCCCCTCTACGAGTACTTCCTCAATCCCTACAACTTCTCCCGGGCGATCGTGATGATGACGTGGGAGGCCGCCGTCGAGCTGCGGGAGAATTTGCGAGGGATCGTCCGGAAGAGCGGGCCGCGCGTCTCCCGGTGGGGTTTTTTTCCCCTCGAGCGAGTGCTGTCGACGATCCTGCTGCGCGATATCAACGTCTACACGCTCTTCGAGAACATCTTCGCCGGCGTGCCGACCAACTACATCAACCTGATCGGCTACGACACGGTCGCCCATCGCGCCGGGCCGGAAAGCCCCGACGCCTTCCGGATCCTCCGGTTCGTCGACCGGCACCTCGGCCGGCTCGAGCGCCTCGTCGGCCAGAGCCCGCGCCCCTACCGGATCGTCGTCCTCTCCGATCACGGCCAGTCGCCGGGCGCTCCCTTCCGGCAACGCTACGGGCTCACCCTCGAGGAGCTCGTCCGCCGCCTCCTGCGGGGCGACCGGGCGGTCAGCGCGTCGGTGGGCTCCTTCGAGGCGCGCGGGTACCTGAACATCCTCGTCTCGGAGGCGCTCGGCCAAAACAACCGCGTGGCGCGCGGCGCGCGGCGGATCATCAGGGCCCGCGTCCACGGCGGCTACCTGCGCGTCGGGAAGAAACCGAAAGAACCGGCCGGCTCGGTCGCGGAGGCCGGGGCCGTCGTCTGCGCCTCGGGCAATCTCGGCCTCGTCTACCTTCCCGAAACGGAGGAGCGTCTCGAGCTCGAGCGGATCGCGGTCCTTCATCCGGGGCTGATCGAGGGCCTCGCCGGGCATCCCGGCATCGGGTTCGTCGTGGTGAAGAGCGAGGCGCACGGAACGGTCGTCGTTGGTGGCGGCGGCATCCGCCATCTCGCCGACGGCCGCGTCGAGGGGAGGGATCCGCTCGCCGGCTACGGGCCGCGCGCCGCCGACCACCTGCGTCGGCTCGACCGGTTCCCGCACGTCGGCGACATCGTCGTCAACGGCGCGTGGGATCCGTTGACCGGGGAGGCGATGGCCTTCGAGGAACAGATCGGCTCGCACGGCGGCCTCGGGGGCCCGCAGACGGAGCCTTTCATCCTCTCGCCGGCCGACTGGGAGGCCGGCGACGAGATCGTCGGCCCCGTCGCGGTGCACGAGCTGCTGGCGGGATGGATGCGCGGAATCGGGCTCGACCCGGAACGCGATGAAACAAGACCCGGGGAGACCGGCTGAGCCCGGCTCCCCGGCGGAAGAGCGGATCGACCCTTCCGTTCAGCGATCGTCGCCGGGAGGCGTCTCCGGCGCCGTTTCGGCCGCCTCGAAGACGAGGGCGACCGAATTGATGCAGTACCGGAGTCTCGTGGGGGCCGGGCCGTCCTCGAAGACGTGCCCGAGATGGCCGTCGCAGCGGGCGCAGTGCACCTCGGTCCGCACGACCGACAGCGACCGGTCGACGCTCATGCCGACCGCGTCGCGGGAAAGCGCCTCGAAGAAGCTCGGCCACCCGCTCCCCGAATCGTACTTCGCGCCCGCCTCGAAGAGGGGAGCCCCGCAGCCGGCGCACCGGTAGATCCCCGGCCCGGAATGCGTGTCCGTTCCCCCGCTGAAGGCGCACTCGGTGGCATGCCCCCGCAGGACGGCGTACTGTTCTGGCGTGAGTATCCGGCGCCACTCCTCGTCGGTTTTGCGTATCTTCCCGGTCATGGCCGCTTCTCCCCCGTTTCCGTCATGCCCGGCCGGGCCCTGCAGGAGCAGTGCGACCGTCAAGGCGATCAGGATGCCCATCGGTGACCTCCGTCGTTGCGGATTCCGCATAAAGATAAGAATGATTCCTGATAAACACAAGGATTCCCTTCGAGGCCTGAAGAAGGACATCTCTTCCGGGGCGGATTCAGCTCGCGGTCTCCTCGTCTCCCCGCCGGCGCTGCGGCACGAGCTTCTGCCGGTCGACCTCTCCCCGCGCCATGAATCCCTCGCCGAGGACCTCGTGCACGCGGTTGATGATGACGAAGGCATCCGGATCGATCTGCTTGACCTGGTCCGCGAGCCGGTAGATCTGACGGCGCGGCACCACGGTGAAGATCACGTCGCGCTCCCGGCCGCTGTAGAGGCCGCGGCCGTGGAGCGCCGTCGCCCCCCGCCCGAGCCGGTCGATGATCATCTCGGCGATCTCCTCGTGCCGGTCGGAGATGATAAGGGCCGATTTCGCGTAGTCGAAGCCGAAGATCACCATGTCGATGAGCTGGGAGGAGACGAAGAGCAGGAAGAAGGCATAGAGCATGAGGACGGCGGCCGGCGTTTCGGGGCTCAGGTTCCGCGCGTGGATGACGATGCCGGCGGCGAGGATGACGAAGAAATCGACGACGAGGATCGTCGTGCCCGGCTTGACGTTCCAGCGCTTCTGCGCGATGGCGGCGACGATGTCGCTTCCCGCCGTCGTGCCCTTGAACTTGAAGATGATCCCCAGCCCGAGCCCGATCAGCACCGCCCCGAGCAAAACGAGGAAGAAGAAATCGCGCTCGACGAGGAAACGGATCGTCGCCGTGTCCTGGAGCCGGATACCGGAGAAGACGTCGCCCCGCACGAGATCGATGAAGAAGGAATTGGCGGTGAAGCCGTAGAAGGTGCGCACGCCGAAGGCGCGGCCGAGTTCCTTCACGCCCCACACGAAGAGGGGCACGTTGAAACACCACATGAGGAGCCCGACGGGCACGCGGCCGTCGGTGAGATAATGCACGGCCATCGAGAGCCCCGAGACGCCCCCCGGCACGACCTTCGCGTCGACGAGGAAGACGCCGATTCCGATTGCCATGACGAAGCTGCCGACGGTGATCGCGGCGTAATCGACGACCGATTCCATGTTGCGGCGTTTCATCGTCCGACCGTTCCTTTCCGCCGGGCCCTTCCCCGGAAACACCCGATACCGTGCGGCCGCCGCGGAGGCAAGGGAAACCGTTCCCGTTACCGGCGGCGCGCGTCGATGCAGACGAAGGGGATCTCGAGGGCGAGCTCTCCCGCACGGGCCGCGTACCGATCCAGGTTCTCCTCGAGGCGCGAGAAGACCTCCTCCTGCCGCCCGGCGGCCACGACATCCCGCCAGGGTCCGGCGAACGCGAGTTGTATGAAGAAATCGCCGAAGAGGGCGCCGCCGTCGAGATACCGCATCGTGAAACTGTCCCGGCGGCATTCTCCCACGCGGAATCCCGCCTCCTCGAGCAGGGCCACCGTCTCCCCGGCGTGACGGCGGTGGCGATGGATGTGCGCGTCGATCGCGGCGACCGCGTCCTCGAGGCCGAGTTCGCGCACCGTCTCGCGGAAGCGGTCGTAGAAGACGGACATCGTTCCCGGCAGGTTCACCGTGACGACGAACTGCGCCCCGGGGCGGGCGACGCGAGCGCACTCGCCGAGGACCCGGCCTGCGTCGTCGACGTTGTTGATCCCGTTGTTGGAGACGATGAGGTCGAAGACGGCTTCGCGGAACGGGAGATCCTCTCCGCGCCCCGCGACGACGGCGGCGTTCGCGAGTTTCGTCACGGCGATCCGTTGGCGGCCCCGCCGCGCGGCGCCCAGCCACGGGTCGAGCCCCGTCACGCGGCAGCCGCGTCCGAGGCGGGCGGCGAGCGTGGCGAGGGGAAACCCGGTGCCGGATCCGAGGTCGAGGACCTGCAGGCCCCGCCGGTACTCGACCGTTTCGAGCAGGCGAAGCCCGAAGGGCGCCGACCAGAGCGGGAGGTCGTCGAGGATCGAGACGATCCGGGGATCGTCGAGGTCGAGATCGCTGTAGCGTTCCATGGCGGGGATGATGACAGGCCGGCGGCCTCCTCCGCAAGATGAAAGGCGAAGCGCGTCAGTACACGGGCGCCGGCAGGCTGCGGACCACCCGCTCCGCCCCCGTCCCCGTGCAGACGAGCGTCGCCGGGCGGACGTCGGAGTCGAAGCGAAGCAGACCGCCGCTCTCGCCGCCGGGAGGGACGACGCGGACGGGGAAGCCCCCGTTCCGCGCCGGGAAGACGCGGCCGTCCGGCGCGACGAGGCTGAAGTTCGCCGCCCCGACCGACAGGGGCGCCGGGCCGCCGTTCCGCACGGTGACCTCGAGCAGCGTGCCGCCGTCCACGCCGCCGCGGTCCTCGATCCGTATCCGGAGCGAGGGAGAGCCCCTGAAGAAGGCGAGCTCGTCGACGAGCAGGTCGTGGGAGACGAGCCGGTACCGGCGCTCGGCCGGGCAAAGCTCGATCGCGCGATCGATCCGTTCCTTCGCGACGGTCCATTCCGAGTAGAGCGTGGTATCCTGCAGGAGGTACGAGACGGCCTCGGCGCAGAGGGAATCCGCCACCGCCCGGCACCGCTCGCGCTCGACCGAGCGTGTCTCCGCCGCGAGCTGGTGCGCATCCCCGAAATCGCCCGCCCTCGAGAAGGCGGCGATCGCCTCGGGGTACCGCCCCGTCGCCCGGTACGTCCGCCCGAGCTCGTAGTGGTACCGCGTGCAATCCGGGGCGAGCGCCGCGGCCTTCTCGAAGTAGCGGATCGCACGCCCGGGCTGCCCCATCTCCCGGCAGTTCAAAGCCAGCTCGAAGAAGAGCCGGCAGTCGCCGTCCGAGACGCCCAGGGCCGTCATCAGCTCGCTCTCGGCCGCATCGTGCTCTCCGGCTTCCCGTCGCAACCGGGCGTCGGCGACGATCCGGTCGCCGACGGCGCGCATGATCGAGTCGCGGCACCCCTCCCGGCACCGGTCGAGGGCGCGGATCGCCTCCCCCCACCGCCCCTCGTCGGCGAGAAGAATCCCCTCGATCAGATGGTAGCGGGAATCGTAGGTTAACTCATCCGGCTCGCACCGGCGGGCCCGATCGCAGGCCTCGAGGGCGAGCGCGTACTCGCCGCGGGCCTGCAGCGTCCGAGCGAGGCCGAAATAAAAGACGCCGCGCCGGGGATTCCCCTCGATCGCCCGCTCGTACTCGGCGATCGCCTGGTCGAGCCTGCCCGTGCGGCGGAAATGCTCGGCCTGCTCGTAGGCGCGCATGCCCTTGGCGGACCAGTAGTAGGCGACGAAGACGGCGACGCCGATCACGGCGACGACGAGGATCCTGCCGAACCGTTTCATCTTTCCCCCCCGTGGAAACGAACCGCACGCTCATTGTACGGAGGGGTGCGCCGCCGCGCAAACGATTTCACGAGGATGCCGGCCGCGGGCGGACTCGGCTTCAACGACGCCTGCCGGGAACCCGGCGGAACGAGGTGTCCGGGCCGGCGTGAGCATTGTGGGCAGGAAGGCGTCGTTCAGCCGTACAGCCAGCAGGCCACGGCGCGGTCGCCGTCGCGGCCGCGGAGAACGGGCCTCTCGATGCGGCATCGTTCGAAGGCGAGCGGGCACCGGGGATGGAAGGGACAGCCGGGCGGGACGGCCGCCGGGCTCGGCACGTCCCCGGCGATCGCGGCCCTTGCGCGCGGCGCCGACGGATCGGGCCGTGGTATCGAGGCGAGGAGGCCGATCGTGTAGGGATGAAGCGGCTCGGCGAAGAGGCCGGCGGTCGGCGCCTCCTCGACGATCCGCCCGAGATACATCACGGCCACCCGGTCGCTCACGTGCTCGACGACGCCGAGATCGTGGGCGATGAAGACGTAGGTGAGGCCGAGATCGCGCTGGAGATCCTCGAGGAGGTTGACGATCTGCGCCTGGACCGAGACGTCGAGGGCGGAAACCGGCTCGTCGGCGATGACGATCTCCGGCTCGACGGCGAGCGCGCGGGCGATACCGATCCGCTGCCGCTGCCCGCCGGAGAACTCGTGCGGATAGCGGACGGCGGCCGCGGGCGGCAGGCCGACCTTTCCGAGGATCTCCGCGACGCGGTCGCCGACCGCCCGCCCGCGGGCCAGACGGTGGATCCTGATCCCCTCGCCGATCGTTTCCCCGACGGAGAGGCGCGGGTTCAGCGAGGAGTAGGGATCCTGGAAGACCATCTGGATGCGGCGGCGGGCCCGGCGCAGGGCGGCGCCCCGGAGGGCGAGGAAATCGATCCCGTCGAGACGCACCGTCCCCTCGTCCGGTTCGACGAGACGGATGATCGCCCGGGCGAGCGTGCTCTTGCCGCACCCCGATTCGCCGACGAGGCCGATCGTCTCGCCCCGCTCGACGGCGAGATCGACCCCGTCGACGGCCTTGATTGCCCGGCCGCGCCGCCAGGGACCGCCTCCCTGCCGGAAGAACTTCCGGATGCCGCGCGCCTCGAGGATCGCCATCAGGCACCCCCCCGGGCGAGCCAGCAGCGCGACCGGCGCGCCGGCCCCGTCTCGAAGAGGGGCGGCTCCTCGCCGCACCGGTCGAAGCGTTTCGGACAACGGTCGGCGAAACGGCATCCCGCCGGCCGATAGAGCGGATCGGGGACGGCGCCAGGGATCGTCGCGAGACGTCCGGCGCGATCGCCGACCCGCGGCAGGGACGCGAGGAGCCCCTGCGTGTACGGATGCGCGGGGGAGTCGAAGAGCGCCCCGAGCGGCGCCTCCTCGACGACGACCCCGGCGTACATCACGACGACGCGGTCGGCCATCTGCGCGACGACGGCGAGGTCGTGCGTGATCAGCAGCACCGCCATCCCGAGCCGCCCGCGAAGGTCGAGAAGGAGCTCGATGATCTGCGCCTGCACCGAGACGTCGAGCGCGGTGCTGGGCTCGTCGGCGAGCAAAAGCTTCGGCTGGCAGGAGAGGGCCATCGCGATCATCACCCGCTGCCGCATGCCGCCGCTCATCTGGTGCGGGTAGGCGCGGTAGCGTTTCTCTGGCTCGGGGATGCGGACGAGCCGCAGCATCTCGATCGCCTCGTCGCGCGATGCCCGCCGGCCGAGCCCGCGGTGCAGCGCGATCGCCTCGCGGACCTGCTCCCCGCAGGTGAAGACGGGATTGAGGCTCGACAGCGGCTCCTGGAAGACGATCGAGATGTCGTTGCCGCGGACGCGCCGCATCTCCTTCTCGGGGATGGCGAGAAGATCGCGACCCTCGAAGAGGATGCGCCCGCCGGCGATCCTGCCGGGGGGATCGACGAGCCGCATGACGGAGAGGGCGGTCACGCTCTTGCCGCACCCGGATTCGCCGACAAGCCCCACCGTCTCGCCGCGCCCCACCTCGAAGCTCACGCCGTCGACGGCGCGCGCCGTCCCCTCCTCCGTCTCGAAGAAGGTCATGAGGTCGCGGATCTCGAGCAGCGGCTCCATCGGATCGGCATCCTTCCGCGGCGCGCCCTAGGAATCCCACCGGGGATCGAAGGCGTCCCTGAGCCCGTCCCCCAGCAGGTTGTACCCAACGACTGTAACAGCGATCGCCAGCCCGGGAAAAGCGGAAACCCACCACGAGTCGAGGATGACCTCCCGGCCGGCGAACACCATCTGTCCCCAGCTCGGCGTCGGCGGCGGCACGCCGAGGCCGAGATAGCTCAAGGCCGCCTCGGTGAGGATGATCCCGCCGATGCGGAGAGTGGCCGAGACGACGATGACGGTGAGCGTGTTGGGTATGAGATGACGCAGGACGATCCGTCGTCCGCCGGCGCCGAGAGCCTCGGCGGCGAGAATGAAATCGCGCCGCCGGAGCGAGAGCACCTGCCCGCGGACGAGGCGGGCCGTCGCCATCCAGCCGGTCGCTCCCAGCAGGAGGACGATGAGCCAGATCGATCCCGGAAAGAGCGCGATGCAGGTGAGCAGGAGGAAGATGCGCGGGATCGACATCAGGGCGTCGACGATCCGCATGATGACCGCATCGGCCGTCCCGCCGAGATAGCCTGCGAGCGCGCCGACGGCGGCGCCGAGCGAGGCGCTGATCGCGACGGCCACGATGCCGATCGTCAGGGAGACCCGCGAACCGTAGATGATGCGGGCGCAGACGTCGCGCCCGAACTTGTCGGTGCCGAGCGGGTGCGAGATGCTCGGCGGTTGGAAACGCATCCGCGGGACGTCCCCCTGCTCGACGGGATCGTACGGGGTGAGAAGCGGCGCGAGGAGGGCGACGAGATAGAGCGCGGCGACGATGACGAGCCCCGCCATCCCGAGCCGGTTCCGCCTGAACCTCGACCAGCCCGACGACCAGAGTCCGCCTGGCGGCCGTTTTCCCGGGCCGCTTCCGGTGGCCGCGCTCATGACCCGTCCCTTCCCCCGCCGCCCACGCGCGGATCGAGGAGCGCGTATCCGACGTCGGCGAGCAGCGTGCCCCCGATCGTCATCACGGCGACGACGAAGTTGACGGCGAGGACGACGGGATAGTCCCTCGTGTAGATGGCGTTCACCGTGAGCTGCCCCATGCCCGGCCACGAGAAGATCTTCTCGGTGACGACGGCCCCGCCGAGGAGGAAGGGGATGCTGAGCCCGATGATCGTCACGACCGGGATCGCCGCGTTCCTGAGCGCGTGCTTGAGGTAGATTGTCCGTTCCGGGAGCCCCTTCGCGCGCGCCGTCCGGATGAAATCCTCGCGCATCACGTCCAGCATGCTCCCGCGCATGTAGCGGGCGATCCCCGCCGCCGACGCGACGCCGAGGACGAACGCGGGCATGGCGAGGTGGGCGAGCCGGTCGAAGAAAAGGGCCCACCCCCCGAGGGCGCCGGCATCGAGGGATTCCATGTGCGACGACGGAAGCACGCCGAGCTTGAGCGAGAAGAGCAGTATCAGCATCTCGGCCAGCCAGAACGCGGGGATCGCGTAGAGAAAGAGCGCAGACACCGTGTTCACGCGGTCGAAGAGCGTGCGGTAGCGCGCCGCCGAGATGAGACCGAGGGCGACGCCCACGACGATGTAGAGGGCCAGCGCCGCGGCGGTGAGCCGGAGCGTGTTCGGGATCGCCTCGCCGAGCAGATCGCGGACGGGGCGGTTGTACCGCAGGCTCCAGCCGAAATCCCCCCGCAGGAAGCTCGCCATCCAGCGGACGTACTGCTCGGCGACCGGTCGGTCCAGCCCCATGTCGTGGCGGATGCGCGCGATGGTCCCGGGGGACATCTCCGGGCCGTCGTAGCGGTCCGCCGGGTCGCCCGGCGCGAGATGCAGCAGAAAGAAGGTGACGGTGAGAACGATGAAAACGAGAACGACCGACTGTGCCGCGCGGCGGAAGAGGAACCCCGTCATCGCGGCTCCTTTCGTTTCCCGGCGGCGGGGGCGAACTCGTTTCTC
>JAFGEZ010000035.1 GCA_016931295.1 Candidatus Krumholzibacteriota bacterium | reverse complement strand
CGATCCAAACGAGTTCCTCCACGCGCTGAAGACGGATCTCTTCGCGAACGAGATCTACGTGTTCACGCCGAAGGGAGAGCTCAAGCGGCTTCCGGCCGGGTCGACGCCGATCGATTTCGCCTACGCCGTCCATACGGACGTCGGCAGCCGGTGCGAGGCGGCCCGCGTCAACGGCAGGCTCGTTCCCCTCGATCATCGTCTCGGCAACGCCGACCGGGTGGAGATCCTGACTGGCGCCCGCGCGGAGCCGTCGGGGAAGTGGCTGGCGACGGTCCGCTCCTCCCGCGCGCGGCAGAAGATCCGCCAGTGGCTCCGCACGAGGACGCGGGAGCAGGAGGAATCCTCGGGCCGGGAGGCGCTCAAACGAGAGCTCCGGAGGCGGCGCATCGTCTTCCCGCGGGAAGAGCGACTCGGGCGGATCGCGGAGGAGACGGGACGCGACAGCGTCCGGAATCTCTACGCGGACATCGCCCGCGGGCGAGTCACGATCGCGTCGATCGTCGAACGTCTCGCCGGGGCGCCGCCCGATCGTGCGCCGGAGGAGATGGATGTCGAGCGACTCCGCGACATGGTGCGCCGCCCGGTCCGCGGTATCCGGATGGCGGGGATCGACAATATCCTCGTCTCGTTCGCCCGATGCTGCCAGCCCGTCCCCGGCGATCCGATCATCGGGATCGTCACGCGCGGGCGCGGCGTTTCGGTGCACCGGAGCAATTGCCCGAACGTCGAGGTCGTGCGAGAGCCGGGGCGTCTCGCCGAGGTCGAGTGGGACGTCGTGCCCGGCCAGCGGTTTCTCGTGTCGCTCGTCGTCAACGCCCGCGACAGAGAGGGCCTCGTCGCCGAGATCAGCCGCCGGGTGCAGGAACTGGGAACGGAGGTGCGCTCCGGGCGGTTCGAGATCCACGAGGGGGAATTCAGCCTCGTTCTCGTCGTGGCGATCGACGATCTCGGCCACCTGCAGCGCGTCGTGAGGGAGATCGAAGCGATCGACAGCGTGCTCAGCGTCACGCGGGCTGTCTAGAAGGGAGGGCCATGCGCACGGTCGTGCAGCGCGTCGCCGAAGCGTCCGTCGACGTCGACGGGCAGCGTGTTTCCTCGATCGGTCCGGGGATACTGCTGCTCGCCGCATTCCGGAAGGGCGATTCAAACGAGGAACTGGACTGGACGGCGAGGAAATGCCTCGAGCTCCGCATCTTCGAAGACGGCGAGGGCCGGATGAATCGATCCCTCCTTGACGTGGAAGGGGACGTTCTCGTAGTGTCCCAGTTCACGCTCTACGGGGACGTCCGCAGGGGAAAACGACCATCCTACACGGAAAGCGCGCCCGCGGAGGAAGCCCGAAGGCTCTACCGGCAATTCGTCGACATGCTCGGCGCCCACTGGCCCCGCGTGGCGGAGGGAGTCTTCCAGGCCCGCATGCGCGTGAGCCTCGTCAACGACGGGCCGGTCACGCTGATCGTCGAGCGGGACGCGCACGCGTGAGAAAGAGGAGGAGATGAACCCCTTCCTGTCGATGGACGTACAGCGATCCCTCGTGCTCGCGTCGGCTTCCCCGCGGCGCGGCGAGATACTCTCCCGACTCGGGTTCGAATTCGAGACGATCCCCTCGGCGGTCGACGAGAACGAGGTCTCGTGGGACGATCCGGTGCGCGCGGCGAGGCTCCTGGCCGAACTGAAGGCGGTCGACGTGCAGCGGATCCGTCCGAGGAAGACGATCATCGGGGCCGACACGATCGTGCTCCACGGCGGCGTGCCTCTCGGCAAGCCGGCCGATTCCGGCGAGGCGGCGGACATGCTCGCCCGTCTCTCCGGACAACGCCACGAGGTGATCACCGGCCTCGCGATCGTCGCCCCGCCCGACGTCAGGCTCGTCGACGCGGCGCGCACCGCCGTCTTCTTCCGGCCCCTGTCCGGGGAGGAGATCGCGCGCTACATCGATACGGCGGAGCCTTTCGACAAGGCGGGGGCGTACGCGATCCAGGGGCACGCGGCGGCGTTCGTCGAGCGCGTCGAGGGGGACTATCCGAACGTCGTCGGCCTGCCGGTCTCGCTGCTCTTCGCCATGTTCCGCGAGCTCGAGGCGCGGCGTTGATGGAGCGGTCGAACGAGGAGGACGGATGAAGGTCCACGAAGGAGAACACCGGTTCGAGACCGACGGCGACGGCACGATCGTCGATCTCACCCCGGCGGTCGCCGGCATACTCGCCGAGTCGCAGGTCACGACGGGGCAGCTGACCGTCTTCTGTCCGGGCTCCACGGGGGCGGTGACGACGATCGAATACGAACCGGGGCTCCTGCGCGATCTTCCCGCGCTCTTCGAACGTATCGCGCCCGAGGGGATCGGCTATCATCACGATGTCGCCTGGGGGGACGGCAACGGGTTCAGCCACGTGCGCGCCGCTTTCCTGGGGCCCTCGATGACCGTGCCCGTCTCCGGCGGGGAAATGACGCTCGGCACCTGGCAGCAGATCGTTTTCCTGGAATTCGACAACCGGCCGCGCAGCAGGCGCGTGACCGTGAGCGTGATCGGGGTCTGACATGGCATCGAGAGAACAGGACGGGAGGGCACGGGACGGCAGCCGCTTCGTCTTTCCGACGGTCGATTTCCGCGGCGGGAGGCTCCAAATCATCGACCAGACCCTGCTGCCCTCCGCGGAGGTGTCGATCGCTCCGGCGAGCCTCGACGATGTCGCGGAGGCGATACGGTCTCTCCGGGTCCGCGGCGCGCCGGCCATCGGGATCGCGGCCGCATACGGGATCCTGCTCGAGCTCGAGATCGCCTTCGAGACCGCGGGCGGGCGGGGGCGTCTCGACCGCCTCGACAGGCGGGAGGTGTCGCCGCCGGCTGGACTGGACGGCGAAACCCTCGCCGGTCGGCTCCTCGACGCCTGCAGCCTGCTCGCCGGCACGAGGCCGACGGCGGCGAACCTCTTCCGGGCGCTCGACCGCATGAGGGGCGTCGTCGAGGAAGCGGCGGGGGATGCGGTCCGGCTCTGCCGCGACCTTCCCGCCGAGGCGTTCGCGATCCACGAGGAGGAGCTCGAGGTCGAGTTCGAGATCGGAAGCCACGGGGCGCCGCTCGTCCGCGAGGGGGCGCGCGTCCTCACGCACTGCAACGCGGGAGGGCTCGCCACCGCCGGATACGGCACGGCCCTGGCCATACTCTACCGGGCGTGGGAAGACGGGCGCCGTTTCGAGGTGTTCGCCGACGAGACGCGGCCGCTCCTCCAGGGCTCGCGCATCACGGCCTGGGAATTGACGCGACGCGGCATCCCCGTCACCGTGCTCTGCGACGGGGCGGCGGCTTCGCTGTTCGACGCGGGCCGGATCGATCTGGTGGTAACCGGCGCGGACCGCATCGCCGCGAACGGCGACGTGGCGAACAAGGTGGGAACGCTCGGTGTCGCCGTCCTCTGCGCCCGGTACGGCGTGCCGTTCTACGTCGCCGCTCCCCTCTCGACCTTCGATCCGTCGGTCGGCTCCGGGGCGTCGATCCCGATCGAACAGCGTTCCCCGCAAGAGGTTGCGTTCTTCGGCGGCAAGAGGACGGCCCCGGAGGAAGCCGCCGTCTACAATCCCGCCTTCGACGTGACGCCGGCGGAGCTCGTCACGGCGATCGTCACCGAGCGGGGGCTGATCGAGCGGCCCGACAGGGCCGGCGTGGCGGCGTATCTCGCCGGGTGAGGGGGGCCGCGCCGGGCTCGCGAAACCGAAACGCCGGGGAGGACGAAACGGGGGGGCTCATCTTCCTTGACAACCCCCGGGAACGCGTGTATATTCAGACATTTGTACGAGGGATACGTCTGTCTGGAGGAGAAGGATGCAGAAGACAAGGGTGCTGAAACCCGGGGAGTTCACGAATGGCTGGTGCGTGGTCGACGCGGCCGGGAAGACGCTCGGGCGCCTCGCCTCGAACGTGGCCACCGTGCTCCGCGGCAAGGACAAGCCGGGATACGTGCCGTTCATGGATACCGGGGACTTCGTGATCGTGGTGAACGCGGACAAGATCCACGTCACGGGAAACAAGCGGGAAGACAAGACCTACTGGCGTCACACCGGGTATCCGGGCGGACTCCGCATCACGACGTACAAGGATGCCTTCGAGAAGGATCCCACCTTCGTGATCAAGCACGCCGTTCGCGGCATGCTCCCGCACAACCGGCTCGGAAGACGCCTCATCAAGAAGCTCAAGGTCTACGTCGGGCCGAAACACCCGCACGACGCCCAGCAGCCCCGCGAGCTCGATTTCTGAAGAGGCGAAGAACGGCAAGAAACGTTAGAACGCTGAAGGGAGGTGTACATTGGCGAAAGAGGTGTACCATTCGGTCGGCCGGCGGAAATCGGCGATCGCCCGCGTCTATCTGAGCGAGGGCAAGGGATCGATTACCGTCAACGGGGAGGATCTCGCCGGGTACATGAAGCGCGACAGTCTCACGTTGCTGGTCAAGCAGCCGCTCGAGGCGACGAGCAGCGTCGACAAGTACGACATCAAGGCGACGATCAACGGCGGCGGTATCGCCGGACAGGCCGGCGCGCTGCAGCTCGGCATCGCCCGCGCGATCCAGATGCACGACGAGACCCACCGCAAGGTCCTGAAGGCCCACGGATTCCTGACTCGCGATCCCCGCGAGAAGGAGCGCAAGAAGTACGGTCAGCCGGGCGCCAGGAAGAAGTTCCAGTTCTCGAAGCGCTAGGCGGCGGAATACGCACATCCCGGCCGGTGGCCCCCGGTGTCCCGGAGAAATGGGATTCGGGCCTGGATACGGCGGGGTGGAGGACAGAACCGAAGGAGGAATGCCACGTGGAAGTCCAGTTGACGGACCTGCTCGAGGCGGGCGCGCATTTCGGACACCAGACGAGACGCTGGAATCCGAAGATGAAGCCCTACATCTTCAAAGAGCAGAACGGCATCTACATCATCGATCTCCGCAAGACACTCGATCATCTCACAAAGGCCTACTCGTTCCTCACCGATCTGGCGGGCGAGGGGAAGACCGTGATCTTCGTCGGCACGAAGCGCCAGGCGAAGGAAAGCGTCCGCGAGGACGCCGAGCGGTGCGACATGTTCTACGTGAACGAACGGTGGCTCGGCGGCACGCTGACGAATTTCCGCACCATCAAGCAGTCGATGGACCGCCTCGACGATCTCGAGGCGATGGAAAAGGACGGGAGGATCGAGCAGTTCTCGAAGAAGGAGCGGCTCGACCTCGAAAAGCTGCACGGCAAGCTCCAGAAGGTGCTCGGCGGGATCAGGGGGATGACGAAGCCGCCTTCGTGTCTCATCGTCTTCGATACCAAGAAGGAGGCGATCGCGATCCGCGAGGCGCGCAAGCTCGGCATCCCGGTGATCGCGCTCGTCGACACAAACAGCGATCCGGACGACGCCGAATACCCGATACCGGCGAACGACGACGCGATCCGCTCGGTGAAGCTCTTCACCAGGATTCTCGCCGATGCGGTCATCGAGGGACGTTCCCGGTATCTCAAGAACAAGGATTTCCTCGACAAGAAGGAAAAGGACGCGGCAGGCGGCGGCAAGAAGCCGGGGCCCAAAGCTCCTCCCGCGGCGTCCGCGCCGCCCGTCGAGCCGAAGGACGGCGACAGGTAATTCGTATACCGGATGAAGATAGATAGAAGGAGACCCCGATGAGCATCACTCCGCAACTCGTCAAGGAGCTGCGCGACCGGACCGGCGCCGGCATGATGGACTGCAAGAAGGCCCTCATCGAGACGAACGGCGACATGGAGGCGGCGATCACCTACCTTCGCGAGAAGGGGATATCGCAGGCCGCGAAGCGGGCAGGCCGCGAGGCATCGGAAGGCTGCGTATTCACCTACGTCCATCCCGGCGACAAGCTGGCCGTCATGGTCGAGGTGAACTGCGAGACGGATTTCGTGGCCAGGACCGACGATTTCCGCGAACTGGGCAGGAATCTCTGCATGCAGGTCGCCGCGGCGAATCCCTCCGTGGTCCGGCGCGAGGAACTGTCCGCCGACATGGTCGCGAAGGAGCGCGAGATCTACGTCAACCAGGCCCGTGAAAGCGGAAAGCCCGAGAAGGTCATCGACAAAATAGTTGAAGGCAAACTCGGCAAGTTCTACCATGAGGTCGTTCTCCTCGAACAGCCGTACATCAAGGACGACAAGGAGAGCGTCGAGCAGGTGGTCAAGGCGGTCATCGGCAAGCTGGGTGAGAATATCGTCGTCAGGCGCTTCGCCCGGTTCCAGTTGGGGGAGGCTGCAAGCTGACGGGAGACGCGAGCGAAGATGACTGCGGTCGTGACATGACGTAGGGCGCAGGAGATCGTCTCTCTTGCGCCCGTTTTTACGGGGAGGCGCCGATGACGGAGCGTCCGAGACTGGGACGGGTGCTGCTCAAGGTCAGCGGGGAGATCCTCGGGGGCCAGGGCAGCGGTATCGAGCACGGGATGGTCGAAGCCTTCGCCGCCGAGCTCGAGGAAGCGAAGGAGACCGGGGCCGAGATCGCGGTCGTGATCGGGGGCGGGAACATCCTCCGCGGCGAGATGATGTGCCGCCAGGGGATCAAGAAGGTCGCCGCCGATTACATGGGCATGCTCGGGACGATCATCAACGCGCTCGCGCTCCAGTCGGCCCTCGAGGATCGCGGCGTCGACGCCAGGGTGATGACCGCCATCGTCATGGAGCACTTCGTCGAGCCGTACGTGTGGCGCAACGCGGTCAGGCATCTCGACGAGGGGCGGATCGTCATCTTCGCCGGCGGGACGGGGAACCCCTTCTTCACCACCGACACGGCCGCCGCCCTGCGCGCCTGCGAGACCGAGGCGGAGGCGCTTTTGAAGGGAACGAAGGTCGACGGAGTCTACACCGCCGACCCGATGACCGATCGGTCGGCCGAGCGGATCGGCGAGATGGGATACACCGACGTTCTCCGACGGGATCTGCGCGTCATGGACGCGACCGCCGTCGCGCTCTGCAGGGACAACCAGATCCCGGTCATCGTGTTCGACCTTTTCGAGAAGGGGAACCTCAGGAGGGTGATCGAGGGAGAGGCCCTCGGGACCATCATCAGGTAGGAGGACGACATGGACGTGGAGGAAATCTTCGTCGAAGCTGAAGATCACATGAAGAAGTCGATCGAGATGACCAGGACCGAGCTCATGTCGATACGGACGGGAAAGGCAACCCCGTCCCTTCTCGACACGATCAGAATCGACTACTACGGCTCGCCGGTCCCCCTGAAACAGGTCGCCAACATCGCCATCCCCGATCCGAAGCTCATCACGATCCAGCCGTACGAGAAGCCGCTCGTCGGCGAGATCGTCAAGACGATACAGTCCTCGAACCTCGGGCTGAATCCGCAGAGCGACGGCAACTTCATCCGCATCCCCCTGCCGCCCTTGACCGAGGAGCGGCGCAAGGAGCTCGTGAAGACCGTCAAGCAGCTCGTCGAGGATTCGAGGATCGCCGTGCGGAACGTCCGCCGGGACGCCAACGAGAAACTCAAGAAGATGGAAAAGGCGCACGAGCTCTCCGAGGACGAGCATCACCGGCGCGCCAAGGAGATACAGGATCTCACCGACAGTTCGATCGCCGAACTGGACGAGCTCGTCGTCGCGAAGGAAAAGGAGATCATGGAGTTTTGACGCTCCTTGGGGCCGGCGCCCGTTGACGATATGAATACGACCATTGAAAGGGAGATCGCCGAACTGTCCGCTCGCCCGGACCTGCCGGGGCACATCGCCGTCATCATGGACGGAAACGGACGGTGGGCCACGCAACGCAGGCTTCCCCGGATCGACGGCCACCGGGCCGGCAGGGAAGCGGTGCGCGCCGCCGTGCGGACCTGCGCCCGGCTGGGCGTCGGCGCCCTGTCGCTCTTCACCTTCTCGATAGAGAACTGGAAGCGTCCGCGCGCGGAGGTCGGTGCGCTCATGGCCTTCCTGCGGAACATCCTCGCCTCGGAATTCCTCGAGCTCGACGAGAACGACATCCGCCTGCGCGCTTCGGGAAGGCTCGACATGCTTCCGGCGTCCACGCGCGCGGCGCTCGACGAGACGATCGACAAGCTTTCCGACAACCGCGGCATGATCCTCAACCTCTGCCTGAGCTACAGCGGCCGGGCCGAGATCGTCGACGCGGTGAACCGCATCCTCGACGAAAAGCGGCGGGGCGCATCCGGGGCGGGGCCCGTCGACGAGGAGGCCTTCGCGAAACACCTCTACGCGCCGGACCTGCCCGACCCCGATCTGCTGATCCGGACGAGCGGCGAGTTCCGGATCAGCAATTTCTTTCTCTGGCAACTCGCCTACACCGAGATCGTCGTCCTCGACGTCCTGTGGCCCGATTTCCGGGAACCGCACCTTCTCGGCGCGATCCGCGACTATCTCGGCCGCGAGCGCCGGTACGGCGGCGTGAAGCCGCGGGGGAAGGAACGGTCGTGAGCAAAGAGAACAGGGTGCAAGGCGGTTCCCTCCTGTGGCGGATCATCGCGTCGGCGATCTTCATTCCCTGCCTCGTCATCATCGTCAGGCGGGGAGGGCTGTATTTCCTCGCCCTCATCGACCTGCTGATCCTCGTCGGGTTGTGGGAATTCTACCGGATGATGGAGGCGAAGGGGCTCCGCCCGTACAAGTGGATCGGTATCCTCTCCGGCCTCGCCCTCTCCTGGTACGTCTTCTTCCAGCAGGGCATCTACGCGAACTTCTTCCTCTCGGTCGTGTTCGTGGCGGTGACGACCCTCGAACTGGCTCGGAAGGAGAAGGGGCATGCCGTCTATCATATCTCGGTCACGATCTTCGGCGTCTTCTACGTGGCGTGGCTCGGGAGCCACCTCATCCTGCTGCGAGAACTGCCGCACGTCGAGGGCCTCGACTATCGTCTCGGGGCATCCTTCGTTTTCGTCGTCTTCATCTTGACCTGGTGCTACGACACCGGGGCCTACACCGTCGGCCGGCTGATCGGCAAACACCGGCTCCTTCCATCGATTTCCCCGAACAAGACGGTGGAGGGCGTCTTCGGCGGGCTCGCCTTCGCCATCGCCGGCATCCTCGTCGCGAGGATGTTCACGGCGGATTACCTCTCGGTCGCCCAGGGGATCCTCCTCGCCATCGTCTTCTCGGTGATCGGTCAGCTCGGGGATCTCGTCGAATCGATGATCAAGCGCGACGCGAAGATCAAGGATGCCTCGACGACGATACCCGGACACGGGGGAGCGCTGGACCGTTTCGACTCGCTTCTGTTCACGGCGCCGCTGATATACTATTTCTTCAGATACTTTATCCTCGACTAGGAGGCGGCCGGCGAAACGCCGGTCGCCCCGGAAACGGGCAGATGGCCAGGAAACGGATCCTGATTCTCGGATCGACAGGGTCGATCGGACGTTCGGCCGTGCAGATCGCCGAACGCGCCGGCGCGGAGATGGAGATCGTCGGCCTCGCCGCCGGGCGGAACGCGTCCGAGTTGCGGCGTCAGCTCGCCCTCTTCCCCGGCGCCCTGTTCACGATGGCCGGAACGGAGGCACTCGACGGGCTCGCCGGCGATCCGGAAACGGCGCCGCGCTTCCGCGGGGCGGGCGACGGGGCCCTAGGCGACCTTATCGGGGAGTGCCGGCCGGATCTCGTGCTGAACGCACTCGTCGGGATATCCGGCCTGGAGCCGACCGTCGCGGCCCTCGATGCGGGGTGCGACGTCGCCCTCGCGAACAAGGAGACCCTCGTGACGGCGGGGGGACTGGTCACCGCTCTCGCCGCGGAGCGGAAGGCGGCGATCATTCCGGTCGACAGCGAGCACTTCTCCCTGGCACGGTGCCTGCACGGCTACGAGGCGGATGTCGACGAGATCGTTTTGACCGCTTCGGGCGGACCCTTTCTCGGCAAAAGCCGTGACGAGCTCGGCGCCGTCTCGATCGGCGACGTGCTCGATCATCCGACATGGCGGATGGGACGGAAGGTGACGGTGGATTCGGCGACCCTCGTCAACAAGGGTCTCGAGGTGATCGAGGCGCACTGGCTCTTCGGTTTCCCCTACGACCGGATCTCCGTCGTCGTCCACCCGCAGTCGATCGTGCACGCGCTCGTCCGCCTGCGGGACGGATCGTTCATTGCTCATCTCGCGCCGCCCGACATGCGCCTGCCCATCCTCGGGGCGTTCCGCTATCCGGCGATCGTCGATTTCCCCTGGAAGAGCCTGGCGCTCGACGAGATCGGCCGGCTGGAATTCCTTCCCGTTCTGAAGGAGTATCCCGCCTTCGAGCTCACGCTCGAGACGGCCCGCGCGGGGGGGACGGCGCCGGCCGTGCTCAACGCGGCGGACGAAGTCGCCGTCGACGCCTTCCTGCGCGGGCGTATCGGATTCCTCGAGATCGTCGACTGGCTGGAGGAGGCTCTCGGGGCGCATCGAACCGCGGCGGTGAGAAAAATCGAGGATGTTCTCGCCGCCGATCGCTGGACACGGGATTTTCTTGCCGCCCGGCACGCGGGTGCCGTCACCGATTGATGGAGGTCACATGCTGCTCACGATCGTCGCCTTCCTGTTCGTCCTGGGCATCGTCGTATTCGTGCACGAGTTCGGCCATTTCATCGTCGCGAAGCTGAACGGCATCTACGTGATCACCTTCTCGTTCGGATTCGGCCCCAAACTGCTGCGAAAGCGCGTCGGAGAGACCGAATACGCGATCTCGGCCCTCCCCTTCGGCGGATACGTCAAGTTCGCCGGCGAGAATCCAGACGAGGAGAGCGAGCCCGAGGATGGCGTGCCCGATCTGCCCGAGCATCGGCTCTACCGGCACAAGCATCCTCTCGGGAAGATGAGCGTCGTCCTCGCCGGGCCGTTCATGAACGCCCTGCTCGCCGTCCTGATCTACGTCCTCGCGGGCTGGTTCTACGGCCTGTACGTCAATCCCGCGACGGTCGTCGGGGCGGTCGTCGATGGGTCGCCGGCGGCCGAGGCCGGATTCCTCCCGGGCGACGAGATCCTCGCCGTCAACGGCGAGACCTTCCGCTTCTGGGACGACATCCAGCGTTCCGTGATCTTCGAGACGGGCGTTCCGTCCTCCTTCCTCGTCCGGCGCGGCGGAAATGAACTGGCGCTCACCGCGACTCCCGTCCTCGACGACTCCTCGGGGTACTGGGATCTCGGCCTCCGGGCCCCCCTGCCGTCGAAGGTCGGCAACGTCAAGCGGGATGCCCCGGCGTGGAAGGCGGGGATGCGGGCCGGCGCGACGATACTCGCGATCAACGACACGACGGTGACGACCTACGCCGAACTCGAGGAGTGGATACACCCGCGCCCGGGCGTGCCGATGGCCTTCACGTGGGAACAGGCCGGGGTGGTTCGCACCGACACGATCGTGCCGGCGGGGATCGATGCCGCCTCGGAGGGAGAGAAACTCGACGTGGTGAAGGTGGGAGGGATCGGTATCGGGCCGCCGTACGAGCGGGTCAGGCTGCCCTTCCCCGACGCCTTCCGCCACGGCATGGCGTCGGTCACGGGGATGCTCCGCTCGATCGTCGATTTCCTCGTGAAGCTCGTCACCGGTCACGCGACCGTGCGGACGGTCGGCGGGCCGCTGCGCGTGGGCATCATGGCGGGCGACATGATCCGGTGGGGATTCGACTACCTCGTCTATTTCATCGCCTTCTTCTCGCTGAACCTGGCGATCTTCAACATGTTGCCGATCCTGCCCTTCGACGGGGGGCATTTCGTCATCTTCGCCGTGGAGTTCGCGACGGGGCGGCGAATGAATCAGCGGGTGCAGAACGTCATGGCGCAGGTGGGTTTCGTCATCCTGATCGCCCTGATCGCGTTCATCTTCGTGATGGATATCTTCAATCTCTTCGGCAGGTGAGCGAGCCGGCGGGAATCCGCCGGCGTCAGGAGCCGACCTCGATCTCGCGCCGCCGGTCCCTCCGGCGTTGCGTGAGTTCGGAGATCCGTTCGTAGACGGCGACCCAGCGGGCGGGATCCTTCTCGAGCCCGTCGAGGGCAGCGCGGATGCGTGCGGGATCGAACTCCGTCCTCAGCTCGTCCCACTTTTTCCCCTGCTCCTCAGGATTGTCTTGGAGATTCATTTCGATTTCGGTTATCTTCATGTAAAGAAGGACGATATATCGTTCGTCCTCCGTGAGCGTCGGCGAGGCGTCCTCTTCTGCAGGGCCGTGGCACGAGACCACGACGGCCGCGAAGGCCAGGATGAGAAGCGGGAGACATGCGGGATACGCTCGAACGTTCACGGGATCACCTCGTCGTCCGGTCCGGCCGGTGAGCGGTCGCGCCGGGCCGTTGTCCTGTGCCGGCGGCAGGATGCAACGGTACATCTCCGCGCGGGTGTTGTCAATCGCAATGCATCTCCGTATCATCGCATCCCGACGGCTCGTCCAGTTCGTCCTGGCGATCCTGCTCCTCTGCGGACCGGGCGAGACCGGCGCCGCGGATTTCGGCATCGAGCTTCCCACCGTCCGGCGCATCCTCATACTCGGCAACCGGTCCTTCGACGACGAGACCCTCAAGAAGCGGATGCGCACGAGGGAATCGCGTTTCTACCACATCTTCAGGAAGCCCCGGTACCGCCGGGATTTCCTCCGCCGCGACGTGCAGACGATCGCCGCCTTCTACGAGAAGAACGGGTTCTTCGATGCCCAGGTCTCGATCGAATCGGTCGAGCGGGACGAGAAGGACAACGAGGTGACGATCAGGATACTCGTCAACGAGGGGCCGCAGACGACGGTCCGTTCGCTTTCCTTCGAGGGATTCGATCTCGTGAGCCCGCGCAACGTGCGGAAGGACCTGCGTCTCATCGAGGGGGCGCCCTATAACCCGAATCTCCTCGAGAACGACCGGTACGCCATACTGCGCAAGCACTTCGAACTCGGATACCTCGGCGCGGTCGCGACCTGGGACGCGTCGGTCGATTCGACGGCCGTCGATATCGCCTGGTCGGTCGATTCGCAGGAGCCCGTGCGGATCGACGCAATCGCGGTCGGCGGCAACCGCAAGGTCAGGGAAGGGCTCATCACCCGGGAGCTGACCTTCGAACGGGGCGAGTTCTTTCGTCTCGGCGAGGTGCTGGAGTCCAAGCAGAACCTCTACAACACGGGGTATTTCACATCGGTGGAGATCGAACCGGTCGACCTCGACGTACGGGGCGGCACCGTCGACCTGAACCTGCAGGTGCGCGAGAGGAGGATGGGCTTCATCGAGACGGGATTCGGCGTCGGGAACGTTCAGGGAAGCCGTGTGTTCGCGGAGTGGGGCCAGCGCAACCTCCTCGGCAGCGGACTCGCGCTGAACGTCGAGAGTTCCTACGCGTTCCAGCTCTTTCCGGACAACCGGTTCTCCTTCGACGAGCTCGATCTCAGGAACAAGTTCCTCAGGCACGAGGGACAGTTGAACTTCCCGCACGTCCTCGGCACGTGGAACACCTTCTCCATCGGCGCGTCGTACGAGCGGGACGCGACGGTCGAGCCGGCGATCGTCAAGGCGACGAGCGCGACGGCGACGGTCTCGAGGCGGTTCTCGCGGCAGACGACGCTCCTGTGCAGCTACGTGTTCGAGCGGATCAGGAGGTTCGATGTCGTTGACGAGCGGGAGAGTTCCCGCCGCCGGTCCCTCGATCTCAACTTCACGCGGGACACGCGCGATTTCTATTTCAATCCCGCGAAGGGGAACTACGTCACTACGCAGGCGCGCTACAGCGGCGGGTTCCTCGGCGGGGACGACGAGTACTGGTCGCTCGTCGCCGCCTATCAGAGCTACCGGCGGCTCGCCGCCGGAACGGTTCTCGCGTGGCGTGTCCGCGCCGGGTACGCGGATCCCTTCGGGAAGAGCGAGGAGGGTGGGCTGCCGATCGAAAGCCGATTCTTCGCCGGGGGCGGCAACTCGGTACGGGGCTACAAGGAGAACTCGCTCGGTCCCCTGCGGGACGGAAACGAGCCGATGGGAGGAAGGATCCTGCTCCTCACGAACCTCGAACTGCGTTTCCCGATCCCCTGGCTCTCCCGGTACAATCTCGGGATGGCCGCCTTCCTCGACGGCGGGAACGTCTGGCGTTCCCTCGACGAGATCAGGATAGACCGGTTCGCCCCGTACGGCGACGAGAAGGAGAACGACGCGCTCGATTACCGGACGAGCGTCGGCTTCGGGTTCCGTCTCAACACGCCGGTCGGTCCCCTGCGGCTCGACGTGGGGTTTCCCATGAAGCGGACCCCCGAGATGGATTACGATTCGTGGGTGCACATCAGCCTCGGACAGATCTTCTGAGGAGCGGCGCGTGGTCAAGCGGCTGTTGAAATCGAGGCTCACCTCGGCGCTCGGGTTCCTCTCGGGTATCGTCGTCGCGTTCATCGCCTTCTTTCTCCTCTTCGTCCATACGGATTTCTTCGCCAGCACCGCGTCGCGCATGGTGTCGCGCTCCCTGCTCGGCGGCACGCCCTTCTCCCTGCGCTTCGAGCGCATCACGGGCAATCCCTTCCAGGGAGTGGAGTTCTCCGACGTGCTGGTCCGTTACGACGGCCCGGAATTCTCGTTCGACCTCTTGCGCATCGAGCGCATGGCCGTCCGCTACTCGCCGATGGACCTTCTCGGGGGCACGGCCCGGATCGAGTTCCTGGAGCTCGACAAACCGCACCTGTGGATAAAACCCGACTCGACCGGCGCGTGGATCCTGCCGGGCGGCGGAGGCGAGGGCGCCTCCTTCGCCGTCGACGCCTTCGTCATCCGCGGAGGGCAGGCGATCGTGCAGGAGCAGAACCGGGCGCACGTGCTGCGAGGCATCGAGACCGCCGGGCGCCTTCGCGCCGGTCCGGACAGCATCGTCGCGCATTTCGACGGGGGATCCGGGCAGGACCTGGCGGGGAT
Source organism: Candidatus Krumholzibacteriota bacterium (assembly GCA_016931295.1). NCBI lineage: Bacteria > Candidatus Krumholzibacteriota > Candidatus Krumholzibacteriota bacterium. The sequence goes on along the minus strand of JAFGEZ010000035.1, from coordinate 86,755 downwards.
CGTGTCAGTACGGTCGCTCAGCGGCGGGATCGCCCTCGTCGGCGGGGGGGAGGGGCGCGGCAGCCGCATCCTTCTCGACAATCTCCGGGTCGATCTCGAGGAGTCCTCCTTCCTGCTCGAGGGCACGGTCGATCTCGACCCGGTGCGTTTCGACGCACGGATCGACGCGGAGCCGATCGACATCGAGGAGATCGCCCTCGCCCTGCGGATGGAGACGGGGCACTTCGGGGAACTCCAGGGCAGCCTTCTCGTGCGGGGCCGGCCGGACAGCATCCGGGTCGCCGGGACGCTCAACGGTATCCTCTCGGGGTTCGCCCTCGACGAACTCGATCTGGACGTCGTCGTCGTGCCCGGGATGGTCGATATCCTGTCCTGCGACGGGGTGCTGAACGGCGCCGGGATAGCCGGAAAGGGCGTTTTCCTGAGAAGTGCCCCCGGCACGCTCGATCTCGATCTCGACGTGGAGAACCTGGATCTCTCTGCCGGGTTCGTCCGCGATACCGAGCTTCCCGAGACCTCCTTCAACGGCCGCGCGCTCATCCGGTACGAGACGGAGACCGGAAACATCGCCTTCTCCTTCGGGCTCGGCCCCGGGCATTTCCGGGGACTTCCCTTCGATGAGGGCGTCTTTCTCGGTTCGTGGGCGCGGGACACGCTCTTCGCCGACCGGTTCGAGATGGTCGGACCGGGACACCGGATCGGCGCCCACGGATCGATCGCGGGCGGCGATTCGGTCCGGCTCTTCATCGACGTCGAAGCAACCCGGGAAGACACCGTCTTCGGGTATTTCGGCATCGAGGAGTACCGCGCCGACGTGCGCCTGAACGGTCTCTGGGAAGGTCCGCTGGATTCGTGGCGGCTCCTGATGAACGGCACCTGCAGGAACCTCGCCTACAAGGGGGCGACGATCCACGCGGGCACGCTCAAGCTCGCCGTGGAGAAAAGGGATTCCTACAGGGTGCTCTTCGACGTCGCCGGGGATTCGCTCGCGATCGGCGATCTCGAATTCGACGGATACGATCTCTCTCTCGACTACTACCATGACGTGACGACCGTCAAGCGCCTCTACCTGCGCAGAAGGGGCGTCGAGAGCGATATCAGGGGGGAGGTGACCGGGCGCGGGTCCGACGACGAGATCCGTTTCCGCGACGTCTCGCTGCACGCGCTGGACGAGAGCTGGACGAGCGGCGGCCGGTTTCTCGTGACGGTCACCGACACCTCGATGGTCTTCGACGATCTCCAGCTGCACTCGAAGCTCGGCGCGATCTACGCCGACGGGGTCCTCGATCTCCGGACTCGCGGTCTCGACGGCGAGATCTTTTTCGAGCGGTTCGGAATGTCCCTCCTCGACCGGGCGGGGATCCTCGATACGCCGATCGACGGCCGCGCCCGCGGAGAAATCTGGCTGCGCGGCAGCCTCGACCGGCCGGACGTCGCATTCGACGTGCGCGTCGAGGGCGGAACGATCGACACCGTCGAGGTGGACGAGGCGCGTCTCGTCGGCAGGTTCTCCGGGAACACGCTCCGTCTCGACACCCTCGCCGTCATTTCACTCTCCGGCGGGTTGTCGGCCCGCGGAACGATCGAGGGACTCGGCAGGGACGGGGAGGGCGGATGGAACGTCGGCAGCGCCGTTGCCGATCTCGAGGTCGGTTGCGAGGATCTCGAGCTGCGACCCCTTCTCGCGCTGGCTCCGGCTCTTCCCGTCAAGAGCGGTGTTTTCACGGGACGGGCCACCATCGTCGATTCGTTGCTGCATCCCCGCATCCGACTCGTCGGAGGGGTCCGACTCCTCGAGATATCCTCCCTCGTGGTCCCGGAGGTCGAACTCGAGGTGCACATCGAGGAGGGGCGTCTGGCCTTCGGCGGGACGATCGCCCTCGGGGCGGGCGGGGGCTCGTTCGACGGGACGATCCCCCTTCGGCGCCTCGAACGGTTCTACGCCGTCGACGCGGACCGGTCCATGGCGCTCGAACTCTTCTTCGACGACGGGCGACTCGGCACCCTGATCGGCGTGACCGATCTTCTCGCCGAGGCCTCGGGACGATTCTCCGTCGGGTTGCGGATCGGGGGATCGCCGGACGATCCGGTGATCGTCGGCGAGATGTCGCTGCACGACGCCTTTTTCCGCCTCGCCGGCATGGAGGAACGGTTCGCCGGGGTGAACGCGCGCGTGTCCTTGAGCGATTCGACGGTGACCGTCCACCGTCTCGACGGGCGGGAGGGGCAGAAGGGCCGGTTCGACGGGCGCGGGACGATCACGCTCCACGGGTGGCGTCCGCACCGGTACGACCTGACGGTCGATCTCGAGGAGTTCCTCGTGGCGAGCTTCCCCGACGTCATCGCCCTGGTCTCGGGCAGGATCGAGCTCGGATCGTCCATGCTCGGGGAGCGGATGGTTCCGCGCCTGACGGGCGATCTCGTCGTCAACAGCGCCGAGGTCTACTACGATCTCGGGGAACTCGGCGGAGACGGCGGCGTGACGGAGATCGCCTCCTCGTGGATCGCGGAGGTCGATCTCGACATCCGGGGAAATACCTGGCTGCGAAGCGACGACGCGAACGTCGAGCTCGAGGGGGAAGTCACGGTACATCACGACAGGCGCGGCACCTACCTGCGGGGCGAGCTCCAGCTCGTGCGCGGATACTACAACGTGTACAACAACAAGTTCCAGGTCACCTCGGGCACGCTCAGGTTCGTTCACGCGGCGAGCTTCCGGCCGGTCGTGAACATCGAGGCGGAGACGCGCGATCCGGAGGGGCGCAGGATCTATCTCGTCCTTTCCTGGCTCCAGGACGACGTCGAACCCATTCTCACCCTCACGCACGAGGACCCGGGGTACAGCGAGACGGATATCTGGAAGATGCTCGGCGGCGGCGTCGTCGAATCGGGCGGCGGGGAAGGAGCGAGCTGGGACGCGCTCTCGACGGCGCAGAATCTCGCCGCGAACTACATAGAGCGCATCCTCAACTCGCAGATGGAGGGGGTGACGATCGAGGTCGAGTCGCGCGGCACGGCCGGGTCGGACGGCATGGCCGAACAGGAGACGATGGTCGCGATCGGCAAGTACCTCTCCGAGGGGCTCTACGTCAAGTACAAGCAGGGGCTCTCCATATCGACGGCGCGGCAGATCGAGGTGGAGTACCGCATCAGCAAGCGGATACTCCTCCGTTCGGAGATCATCAGGCACTCGGAGAAGGTCCTCCCCGGCCAGAGCCGCAGGAGCTCGGACGAGGTCAATCTCGACATCAAGCTCCGCTGGGAGTTCTAGCGGCCCCGGGGGTTTGAACGAGGCCTTCCATCCCCGAAAACCCTTGCCGGGCCGGCCGGAGCGGGCCTATCTTTGAGACGGGCACGGATCGCCCGGAAGAGGGATGCACATGGGATCGACACGACGAATCGCCGCCGCCGCGGTCCTGGCGGTCGCGCTCCTTGCGCCTGCTCCCCGGGAGGCGAACGGCCAGGCGTGGTGGTTCGGCAAGAACAAGGTGCAGTACAAGGAATTCGACTGGCGGATCCTCCGTACGCCCCATTTCGACATCCATTTCTCCGAGGGATACCGTGACCTCGCGTCCCGCGCCGCCGTGATCCTCGAGGACGGCTACATCGGGCTCGCCGAGGATTTCGAACACAACATATCCTGGCGCATTCCCGTGATCCTCTACGGGAGCCACGCCGACTTCCAGCAGACCAACGTCACCTGGGAGCTCCTGCCCGAGGGGGTGCAGGCCTTCGCCGAGCCCCTCCGCAAGCGGATCGTCCTGCATTTCGGGGGCGATTACGCCGACTTCGCGCACACGGCGGTGCACGAGCTCATCCATATCTTCGAATTCGACATCATCTACGGGTCCCTCCTCAAGTCCGTCTTCTCCCGCGGTCTCCTCTTCCGGATCCCGCTCTGGTTCGCCGAGGGGATCTCCGAGTTCTACTCGGCCGGCTACGACGAGGAAGTCGAGATGTACATGCGGGACGCGACCGTCTTCGACTACCTTCCGTACAACCTCGATTACGCGTCCGGGTACATGAACTACAAGGCGGGGCAGTCGGCGATACATTACATCGCAGAGACGTACGGGCTGCGGAAGGTCAAGGAGATCATGGAGCATCTCCGGTATCAGCGCTCGATGGAGCTGGCCCTGCGGAACACGATCGGCATCGGCACGGAGCAGCTCACGAAGGACTGGAAGAAGAGTTTGCGGCGGCTTTACTGGCCGCTCTACGCCGACAAGAAGGAGCCCGAGGAGTTCGGCCGCAGGCTCACCGACCATATAAAGCATCATCATTTCATGAACACGAAGCCGGCCTTCTCGCCCGACGGGGACTGGATCGTCTACTACTCCGACCGCAAGGGGCTCGACGCGATCTACCTCATGAACGCGCTCACCGGCAAGGTCGAGAAACGCCTCCTGCAGGCGCAGATGTCGACGCAGTTCGAGTCGATCAAGTCGATGCGGTCCCTGCTCTCCTTCAGTCCCGACGGCGGGTCGATCGCGTTCGTCGCGAAGTCGAATGGACGGGACAAACTCTTCGTGCTCAGCGTGCCCGGCGGCGATATCACCGACGAGATCGCGCTTCCGATCGACTTCTTCCACAGCCCCGCCTGGTCGCCCGACGGCGGGCGCATCGCCGTCGTCGGCACCGACCACGGACAGACCGACATCTACGTGTACGACATCGGCGCCGGCACGCTCAGGCAGGTCACCGACGACGTGGAGGACGAGAAGGAACCGCGATGGTTCCCCGGCGGCGACAGAATCGCGTACACGCGCGTCAGGCGGACGGCCGTCGACCCGGTCTTTCTTCCCGACAGTCTCGGGATCGAACGCATCGCGAACATCGATTTCTTCGCCCCGGAGAACGTCGAGCATTCGAGCGGGGACATCTGGAGCGTCGATGTCGCGACGGGGAGCACGCGGGAGCTCATAGCGACGTCCGGCGACGATCGATCGCCAATCGTCCTTCCGGGAGGAGAGGAGATCATCTTCGTCTCCGACGAGGAGGGGATTCTCAACCTCTACCGCGGCTCCTTGCGGTTCGGCAGCTACTACCGCTTCACCGACGTCCTCGGCGGCATCCAGCAGGCCGATTACTCGCACGAAAAGGATCGGCTCGTATTCTCCGCCTTCTCCTACGCCGGGTACGATCTCTTCATGATGGACAGCTTCTCCGACAAGTCGAAGGAATCCTGGTCGACGGGAAATTCGATCGTCGCTTCCGGAACGGAGGACGAGGAGACGGCGGCTTCGTTCTCCCCTCGTTCCGGCCCGGACGCCGCGCCGGAAACGGGCGACGTGGACGTCGCGCGGGCCGTCCCGGATAACGACGGGGTGCCCGGTTCGCCCGACACGGCGGTTGTCGCGGAACCCGACACCGTCTCATGGCCGAGCGTCCCGGGTCCCGGCGCGGTCGACGAACGGATCGCGAAGCGGCTGCGGTTCACCGGCGTCGTGAGGGGCGGCCTGCCGTTCGATCCGCCGGACGCGCCGGGCGATCGAAGGATTTGGCCGGCCGTCTCGGTCGACGAGGACAGCGAAAAAGACATCGATCCCGACACGCTCGAGGCGATCCGAGAGCGGATGCGGTCGCAGGTGGGCACGGTCCAGCCCTACCATCTCAAGTTCAAACCGGATTACATCGGCAACGGCATGGGGCTCTTCTTCTCCACGGGGTACGGCTTCGGTTTGATGAACCAGATCGCCTTCAGCGATCTCATGGGCGATCACCACATCTACGTGGCGTTCAATATCTACCGGTCGCTCGAGGACAGCGACATGATGCTCGCCTACCATTATCTCCGGAAACGGATCGATTATTCCTTCGGCATCTTCCAGTTCAAGAACTACCTGAACTCGCGCATCTCGTCGATCGGCGAGACCTTCTACGATTACCGGTACTTCACCGAACGGAACTACGGCGCGTTCGGATCGGCGAGCTTCCCCTTCTCGACGTTCACCCGGCTCGATCTCGAGCTGCAGGCCTACATCAGCGAAAGGGAGTTCTTCGACTACTACGCGTACGATCCGTCATCCGTCTCGGGATACGTCTACGTACCCGGGGAGAAATCGACGAGACGCCTGGTCCAGCCCGCGCTGACGCTCGTCCACGATTCGGCGTACTTCGGTTCCTTCGGGCCGGTGATCGGGACGCGGTACATGCTGAGCGTCTCCCGCGGCCTCTCCTTCTCCGGCGACGACGTGTCGCGGACGACCGCATTCGCCGATTACCGGAAGTACCTGCCCCTCTTCTACCGCAACTATCTCGCCTTCCGCGCGATCGGCTCGGTCTCGACCGGCGAGGACCGGCGCTTCTTCTTCCTCGGCGGCCCCCTGACGATGCGCGGGTACGACTATCTCCAGTTCCAGGGTCCCCGCATGATGCTTTTCAACCTCGAATACCGCTACCCGCTGATCGACGCCCTCGTGTTCGGATGGCCGGCGCAGTGGGCCCTCACGAACGTCGGGGGGACGCTCTTCCTCGATTCGGGCGCCGTCTGGGGCGAGGGGAGGTACGTGGAGCCGCTCCCGTCCGGCATCGAGCCGACGACGATCAACGACATCGATTTCTACAGCGATTTCGGCATCGGGCTCTACATGCGGCTGGGCTGGCTGATCATGAACTTCCAGTTCGGCTGGCCGACCGATTTCAACCGGACAGGCGGGTCGGTCTTCCACTTCTACCTGGGGCCGCAGTTCTGACGGCGTCAATCGATCCGTCATCGGCTTTCACGGGAGGGAAAAGGGATATCCTCATGCTTGACGAGCTCAACCCGCGGCAGCGGGAGGCGGTGCTTGCCACCGAGGGATACGTGCTCGTGCTCGCCGGGGCGGGAAGCGGGAAGACGCGCGTCCTCACCGAGCGGATCGCCTTCCTGATCAGGGAGAAACGCATTCCGCCAGAACGCATCCTCGCCTTCACCTTCACCAACAAGGCGGCGGGGGAGATGCGCGGACGCGTCGGACGGACGCTGAAGCGCGACCTGCCATTCTGGGTGGGGACATTCCACGCGACGGGACTCCGCATCCTGCGCCGGGAGGCGCACCATATCGGATTCAGGAACAGCTTCGCCATCTATGACGAGGACGATTCAATCTCCCTCATCAAGGCCGTCCTGAAGAAGAAGGGTCTCAAGACCGACGAGTATCCGCCGTCCTCCCTTCGCGGCCGCATCTCGAGCTGGAAGAACGCCCTCGTCACGCCGGCGGCGGCGCTCGAGGCCGCCGGCGACCCGATCGAGGAGAACCAGGCACGTATCTACGAGCGATACGCCGCGGGGCTCGCGGCCTGCAACGCCTTCGATTTCGACGACCTGATCGTCAGGGTCGTCGAACTCTTCACCGCGCATCCGAAGGTCCGCCAGCGGTACGCCAGGCAATTCAAGTACGTCCTCGTCGACGAGTTCCAGGACACGAACCGCATCCAGATGGTCATGATCGACCAGCTCTCCTCGCTCCACCGCAACCTCTTCGTCGTCGGCGACGACGACCAGGCCATCTACGGCTGGCGAGGCGCCTCGATCGACAATATCCTGCAGTTCGACCGGGTCTACGAGAACACCACGACGATCAGGCTCGAGGAGAATTACCGTTCGACGAACAGCATCCTCGAGGCGGCGAACGCCGTCATCCGGCACAACGCCGGGCGGAAGGGGAAGACGCTCTGGTCGAAATGCGGCAGGGGGGAGCCGGTCGAGATCCGCTACGACGACGACGAGGAGGGGGAGGCGTACGCGGTGCGCGAGACGATCCTTTCGCTGATCCGCGGCGGTTGCCGTCGCGACGAGATCGCCGTTCTCTACCGGACCCACGCGCAGTCCCGCGCCATCGAGAACGCCCTGCGCCGGGGCGGCCTGCCCTACCAGATCATCGGCGGCGTCCGTTTCTACGAACGGAAGGAGATCAAGGATCTCCTCGGCTATCTCAAGCTCGTCGCGAACCCGGACGACGACGTCAATTTCCGCCGGGTCGTGAACGTCCCGCGGCGCGGCATCGGGCAGGTGACGATGGATCGGATCGAGCGCGAGGCGGCGGGACGGAGTCTTCTCGACACGATCACCGATCCGGAGACCCTCGATCGCTTTCCGCGGGGACAGCGCGACCGCGTGACGATCTTCGCCGCCCTGATGGCGAAGCTCAGGCTCGTCGCGGCGAGAGGAACCGCTCACGACGTGCTCGACGCCGCCATCGAGGAATCGGGGTACATCGACCATCTCATGGAGGATCCGAAGACGGCGCAGATTCGCCAGGAGAACGTCGACGAACTCCGCGTCGAGACCCGCCGTTTCGCGGACGCGTCGGAAAACAAATCGCTTTCCGCCTTTCTCGAGGAGATCGCCCTCTTCAGCGACGTCGATGCGCTGCGGGGCGAGGAGACGGTGGCCTTGATGACCCTGCACAACTCCAAGGGGCTCGAGTACCGCGCCATCCTCGTTACGGGGCTCGACGAGGGGCTGTTGCCGCACTTCGCCAGCAGCGACGACGACGACGAGCTCGAGGAGGAGCGGCGGCTCTTCTACGTCGGGATGACCCGGGCCAGGGAACGGCTCTTCCTCTTTTCCGCCTCGAACCGGATGCGGTACGGATCGTGGACCGACAATGCGCCATCGCGCTTCCTTCGGGAGATACCGGCGTCGCTCTGCCGTGTCACCGGGTTGTCGCGAGGCGCCGCCGATTCCGCAGATCTCTTCCGCGCCGTCGACGAGGTGCCGGCGCCCGAGGCCCCGGCTCCCGGGGAGCCGGCGGTCTCCCGGTCGCGATACCGGGAGGGGCGGGACGTCTGGCATCCCACATACGGCAAGGGCACGATCACGAAGGTGGAGGGGGCCGGAGCGGATCTCAAACTGACCGTCCGGTTCGTCGGCTACGGCTCGAAGAAATTCCTCGCGAACTACGCAAACTTCCGGTTCACTCCCTGAACAAATCGGGAGGAGCCCCGTTTTCCCGTCGGCCGGTTCCGCGTTCGAGGTCGAAGAAGGGCGCCGGCTCGAATCCGAACGCGCGCGCGACGATGATTTCGGGGAAGGTGTCGAGCGCCGTATTGTACTTCATGACGACGTCGTTGTAGAACATCCTCGAGAATCCGATCCGGTCCTCCATGCCGGCGAGCTCCTCCTGGAGGCGGATGAAACGGTCGTTCGCCTTCAGTCCGGGATACGCCTCGGCGAGAAGGAGCATCGAGTCGATCGCTCCGCCGAGCGCGTTCTCGGCGGCCGCGCGGCCCGCCGCGGACGACGCCTTCGAGACGAACGACCGCGCCTCGGCCACACGCTCGAAGGCCGCGCGTTCGTGCGACGCGTACCCGCGGACCGTGTCGACGAGCATCGGCACGAGGTCGTGGCGCCGCCGCAGCTCGATGTCGATCTGCGTTCTTCCGTTCTCCGCGCGGTTCATCATGACGACGAACCGGTTGTACACGATGGCGACCCACAAGGCCGCCGCGATGATGACGAACGCGAGTATGCCGGTCGGTCCGATCATGCGCTCTCCGTCAACCGGCGCCGCTGCAGCCGCCGCCGCCACCACCGCCGCCGCCGCCGCTGAATCCGCCGCCGGTCGACGTCGACGTCGACAGGGCCGAGGAAAGGGACTGGAGGCTCGCGAAGGTCGTCGCGATCCCCTCGAATGACGCGAACTGGGCGCCGGGGGCGCCGGAAGCCGTTGCGGGATGGAACCAGACGGCGGGCTGGATGGGGGCGCGCATCTCGGTGGCGAGATCGCGGAGATTGTCGAGCAGCTTGTCGGAGACGCCGAGAGCGGTCGCGTACACGAGGTAGCGTTCCCACAGGGGAAGCATGTCGGCGCCGGCCTCCTTCATCGCCGAGAAATCGCCCATGAACCTGCGGAAGGCCTTCCACCGCTTCTCCTCCAGCGCTCCCTCGGGCGTCCACCGGGCGAGGGGGATCGAGAGGAGGGGGCCGAGGATGCCGATCGCGATGCCGATCGCGATCAGCGCCGGATGGCGCATGACGGCGAAGAAGAGCGAGATGTCGATGGCGGCGAATGCGAGCGCGATCGCGACGAACCAGCCGCGCATCCTCGCGCTGCGCCGGTCGTCGAGCTGGAAGTGCCGTCGTTCGAAATGCCGCCGGAGCTCCTTCGCGCGAGGCTCGAGGAAGGAAAGGAACGCCGTCTTCCCGCCGCGCGTCTTCTTCGCCCATTTCCGTATGTCATCGTTCGTCGCCGCTGCGCCGTCGCCGGCCTCGAGGATGACGATGCGGAGAACGTCCTCCTCGAAGGGCACGAGCGCCCGTTCGCCGCGTTCCGGCTCGACGGCGCCGCCGTGGAGAAGGGCCCTTCCCTTTTCCGTCGCAACGTAACGAAGGCCGTCGTGCGAGAAGATGAATTTCTTTTCGCGCGTCTCCTCGATCACGAGATATCCGAGGCGCGCGCACTCGAGGACCGCCGCGGTGAAGGATTTGTGGAATTCGCTCGTCTGGACTCCTCCCTGCGTCAGGATCGTCGGCACATAGACGGCGGGTATGTCCCTCGGCGGTTCCCGCTCGTAGACGCGATCGTACGGAACGGCCGGCTCGCGTCCGAAACGCGCGAAGAAGACGACATAGAGGATCATGAAGGCGATGAGGGTGGCGGCGCCCACGAAGAGGCCGGCGAGCTGCGCCCGGAGGCGGCGGCGCTGCGCATCGACGATCCTCGTCTCGTCGGCGAGGAGGTCCTCGAGGGAATGGCCTTCGAGGAGAGGGGAGTCGAAGAAGATCGCCGGATCGAGGAGGACACGGACCTCGACATGCCCCCGCCGGCCGATCCTGGTCTGCTCGATCCTCGCCTCCGAGAAGTCGTCGAGGAAATCGAGCGTGCCCGGGCGGGCGGGGCTGTGGACGAAGACCTTGAAGAGATCCGGGCTCGGCGAGGGCGCGTGGATCGCGATCCGCACGCGGTCGATCGAGGCGTGCCGGTCCTCGATCACCTTCCAGTAGAACTGGGCCGCGTCGCCGTAGCGCTGGACGGCGCCGAAGATGCGGTACCTGATACGGAACCGCTTCGTCTCGTCACGCGCGCTGTACTCCCAGCGGATGCGTTCCGCGCCGGCCGTGCGGCTCTTCACCGTCGGGAGCCGCTCGCCCGAATCGGCGTCCTCGACCCCGGTGAAATCGATGCCGTACGAGCCGTAGTCCCCCTCCGTCTCCCTCTCGATGAACGCATGGGAGAAGGAGCCGTGAAAGCGGAAGGAGCGGATCTCCTCGACCTCGGCGCTTCCGTCGGGCAACAGACGGATCGAGATGTCGATCACAGGATGCCGGTAGCTCTTGTCGTCGTCCGCGAGCGCCCGGCCGGGGCAACAGACGGCCAGGAGGGCCGCGATCAGCACGGCATGGAATGCGCCCATCCCGCCGCGTAACCGGAACGCCCCCTCATGCGCACTCATCATGAAATACCTCCTCGTGCGGATGGTACGGCCTGGCGGCGGTCCGGTCAATTCGAAGTTCGCCTCCGCGCGCCGATCGTTTTCGCGAATACTACCGCCGACGGACGCGTCGTATTCAAGCGAAAGCGCGGGAAACGAAGCGGTCTGGCCGCCGTTGACACGGCGGGGCGGAATTGATACCCTGACGTGTTTCCGTCGGCGTTTGCCGGCGGGGCGGAAGGGAGCAAGCGGTGGCTTTCAGCGACGACGATCTCCGGCACATCGAGAAGCTGGCGAGCATCAGGCTGGATGCGGACAGCCGCGAACGCCTTCGGGGGCAGCTCGAACGGATCATCGGTTTCGTGCGGCGGCTCGAGGAGGTCGACGCGACAGACTGGGAACCCCGTGCCCACGTCGGTCGATTCAGGCCGGATCTCCGCACGGACGCCGTCGAACCGTGCCTGAGCCGCGACGAGGTTCTCGCCGCCGCCCCGGAGCGGGAAGCGGGATTCTTCCGCGTTCCACCCGTGATCGGGTCGGAGGAGCCATGAAGGGCGGGAAACCGGACGGCCTGACCGGTCTCACGATCGAGCAACTCGGCGAGGGATATCAGCGCGGAGACTTCTCCCCGACCGACGTCGTTTGCGCGTACCTCGCGAGAATCGAACAGACAGACGGCGTCATCGGGGCCTTTCTCTCCGTCCTCGGCGAGCATGCGCTCGGGGAAGCCTCGGCGCTGGAGAGGGGCGGTTACGACGGCCGGCCGCTCTGGGGCGTTCCCGTGGCGGTGAAGGACAACATCTGCACGCGGGGGCTTCCGACCACGGCGGCGTCGCGCATCCTCGAAGGATACCGTCCTCCCTACGACGCGACGGTCGTCGAGCGTCTCCGTGACGCGGGCGCCATCATCGTCGGCAAGACGAATCTCGACGAATTCGCGATGGGATCCTCAACCGAGAACTCGGCGTTCGGCCCGACGGGCAATCCCTGGAACCCGGCCTGTGCTCCCGGCGGGTCGAGCGGCGGTTCGGCCGCGGCGGTGGCGGGGGAGATGGCGGCGATCGCCCTCGGTTCGGACACCGGCGGATCGATCAGGCAGCCGGCGAGCTTCTGCGGCGTCGTCGGGCTCAAGGGCACCTACGGCCGGGTGTCCAGGTACGGGCTGATCGCCTTCGCCAGCAGCCTCGACCAGATCGGTCCCTTCGCGCGGTCGGTGCGCGATTGCGCCATCGCCATGCAGGCGATCGGCGGGCACGATCCGCGCGACGCGACGACGATCCCGGGAGGCGCACCCGACCTGCTCTCCTCGATCGAGGAGGGGTTCGCGGGTCTCCGGGTGGGTTGTCCGGCGGCGCTCGGCGACTGGGAGATGGACGCCTGCGTCAGGGATGCCGCCCGTCGCGCCTTCGACGGCATGGAGGCGGACGGGGCGACGGTCGAGGAGGTCGTCCTCCCCGACCCGGAGGTCTCGATCGCCTGCTATTACGTGCTGGCGAACGCGGAAGCCTCGTCGAACCTCGCGCGGTACGACGGCGTGAAGTACGGCCTCCGCGTCGAGGGCAGAGACCTCGCCGGGATGTACGAGAATACACGCGGCGAGGGTTTCGGCGACGAGGTCAAACGCCGCGTGCTTCTCGGCACCTACGTCCTCTCGGCCGGCTACTACGACGCCTACTACGCCAAGGCGCAGCGGGTGAAAGCGATGATGTGCGAGAGATACGAGCGCCTGTTCGAGGATCTCGACCTGATCGCGCTTCCCACCTCGCCGACCCCCGCGTTCCGGCTCGGCGAGCGGGTAGACGACCCGATCGCGATGTATCTCTCGGATATCTTCACGACCGCGGCCAACATCGCCGGTCTTCCCGCGATCTCCGTGCCGGCGGCTCTTTCCCCGGACGGACTGCCTCTCGGGATGCAGCTCGTCGCGGCGGCCGGCCGCGAGGATCTGCTGATGAGGGGCGCCCGCGCCATGGAGCGGATCTTCCGTTTCCGGGAGACGCATCCCCGCCCGGGGGGTGATGCGTCGTGAGCTCACGGTACGAGCCCGTCATCGGCCTCGAGGTCCACGCCCAGCTCCTCACGAAGAGCAAGATCTACTGCGGTTGCCCCGTCGCCTACGGCGAGGAGCCGAACACGCTGGTTTGCCCCGTCTGTCTCGGGCTTCCCGGCTCTCTTCCGGTCCTCAACGAGCGCGCCGTCGAGATGGCCGTGAAAACGGGACTCGCAATGGGGTGTTCGATCGCGCCGGAAAGCGTCTTCTCGCGGAAGAACTACTTCTACCCGGATGCGCCTCGCAACTACCAGATATCGATGTACGACCGGCCGCTCTGCGGTGAAGGGCGGCTCGAGTTCGAGTTCGAGGGCGAAAGACGGGTCGTTTGCATCGAGCGGATCCACCTCGAGGACGACGCGGGCAAGCTCGTCCACGTGGAGGGCGGCGGAAGCCTCGTCGATTTCAACCGTTGCGGCGTGCCACTGATAGAGATCGTGAGCGGTCCCGACATGCGATCGCCGGGGGAGGCGGCAGCCTACCTGACGATGCTGCGCCGGCTTCTCCGGTGGCTCGGCGTCTGCGACGGCAACATGGAAGAGGGATCCCTGCGCTGCGACGTCAACATCTCGATACGGCCGGAAGGATCGACGACCCTGGGGACGCGGACCGAGATCAAGAACCTGAACTCCATCAAGGCGGTCGAGATGGGCATCCGCTGGGAGATGGAGCGGCAGCGACGTGTGCTCGAGGGCGGGGGAGAGATCATCCAGGTGACAAACCTGTGGGACGCGGCGAAGAAGCGGCTCGTCACGATGAGACGCAAGGAATACGCGCACGACTACCGGTATTTCCCCGAACCTGATCTGCTCCCGCTGACGGTGGAAGCCGGACGGGTGAAGGTGATCGGCGAGAAACTTCCCGAACTGCCCCTCGACCGGGAGAAGCGCTTCAGGGACGAGTACGGCCTTTCGGCTTACGACGTGGCGGTTCTCTGCGCCGAGCGGGGCGTCTCGGACTACTTCGAGGAGACGGCCGCTCTCGCCGGCGACGCGAAGACCGTCTCGAACTGGATCATGCGAGAGGTGCTCGGCGAGATGAAGAACACCGGCGGTTGTATCGAGGAGTTTCCCCTCACGCCCCCGATGCTCGCGGGGCTGCTCGAACTCGTCGCGCGGGGGGCGATCAGCGGCAGTGCGGGGACGGACGTCTTCCGGGAGATGATCCGGACGGGAGACGACGCCGGAGCGGTCGTCGAGCAACTCGGCCTCGAGCAGATCAGCGGCGAGGAGGATCTGGCCAGGATCGTCGACGAGACGATCGCCGCGCACCCGGAAGAGGCCGCGAGATGCCGCGAGGGGCGAACGCAACTCATCGGGTTCTTCGTCGGCCAGGTGATGAAGAGGAGCCGGGGCAAGGCCAACCCGAAGCTCACCGGCGAGATCATACGGAAAAAACTCGAGGGCTAGTCGCGCAGGAGCCCGACGATCGTCGCGGTCGCGGCGATGACAAGGAACGCGGAAAGCCCGACCGTCCAGGCGACGAGTTCGACCGGGCCGATCGAGCCGAGCCATCCCGTCGCCGAATCGATCCCTCCGACGAGAGCGGCGAAGACCCGCGTGCCGAAGAGATGCATCCGGCCGAGCGCCGACGCGACCGATCCCCCGCCGATACGGAAGATGACTGCCGCGAGGACCATCAGGAAACTCGACATGGCGGGCACGCTGAAGATGCGGTCGAAGAGGGGCGTCCACCGCTTCCGGCGCAGCGCCGGGGCGAGCGCGGCGATCGTCCGGGAGGCGGGGGGCACTTCGTTCCGCCTGGCGAGGAGCGCTTCCTCGATCGCCAGCCATGCCGCGAGCGACTCCCGGCAGGCGGCGCAGGAAGCGGCGTGACGCTCGACCTCGGCGGCCTCCTCGCGCCCGAGGTCTCCCGCGGCGAGGGCCGCGAGCAGGGCTTCGGCTTCGTGGCAGTTCATGTCTGTTTTCCTGATCTTCCGGGTGATTCGTCGACCATCATTCGCCTCAGCGCGGTCTTGCCGCGGTGAATATACGTCTTCACGGTGCCCACGGGCAACTCCATGATATCGGCGATCTCGGCGTAGGAGCGTTCGCCCATGTAGCGGAGCTCGATCGCCGTCCGCCAGCGCTCCTCGATCCGGGCCAGGAAGCGTTCGAGGCCGGCCGCGGTTTCCGCCCGTCCGACGGCGCGGTCGGGTCGTTCGCCGGGATCCTCGATTCGCTCGACAATCTCGATCGGAAGGGTCTCGTGGACCTTCCGGGAGACGGCGTTGAGCGCCTCGTTCCTCGCGATGCGGTAGATCCAGGTCGAGAGCCTCGATCCGCCGCGGAAGGAGGGCAGGCCCCGGTAGACCTTGATGAAGACCTCCTGGACCGTATCCTCGACGTCCAGCCGGTCTCCCATGACGGCGCGCACCGACGCCCAGACGAGGGAGTGATGCTCCTCGATGATTTCTTCGAACGCCCGTCCATCGCCGTTCGCCGCCCGTTTCACGAGTCCGGGGTCGAGATCCCCACGCACGCTCAGCTCCTTCACAAGGGTTTGACAGGACGGAGGGCCGGCGGGTTTCAGCGAATCCCGCCGGGAGCCATTAGACCAGCATGTTCTCCCGGCACTCAAGAAAAAAGGGGACGCCGCTGAAACCGATCGGGGCCGGGGGGTGTCATACCGGGTGAATCACGGGAGAGGCAGCGACGCCGGCGGCGGTCCGGCGGAGAAAAGGAGAAGCAGGATGTTCGAAATAAATCCCGATGTCATCGCGGTCACCATCCCCATCATGTTCCTCATCGGCGCGGTCGCAGTCGTCATCACCGCGATCGTGACACGAGCGGGCCACAAGGAGCTTCTCCACAAGGAGCGGCTCGCGGCCATGGAGAAGGGAATCCCGATCCCCGAGGAACCGGCCAGGCTCCGCCCGCCCCGCTATCTCGCGATCCGCGCGTGGGGGCTGGTGTTTCTGTTCGTGGGGATCGCCGTGATGGTCGGCATCATCGCGGAGGCGGGAATCCGCCACGGCCTCTGGGGCCTCATCCCCACGGCGATGGGCGCGGCGCTGCTCCTCTCGGCGCAGCTGGAACGCTCCGAGACCGGCGACAGGTAATCCCGGGCCCCGGCCCGGTCCGCGGCAGGCGGCGCGGCGCATGCCGCGCCGTTTGCCTTTTGACGTCCGTGTCCTCCGGGTGTACGATCGCCGAGGCGGCCGTCAACCGGGGGAGACATGAGGCCATCCGTCCTGTTGTTCCTGGTTCTTTTCATGCCGGCGTGCGGGTTCGTTCATTTCGCCGACGGATCCGGTGACGCGTCCCCGCGGGCCTCCGACGATCCCCGGAGCCCGGCGGTCGTCTTCCGTTCGCACGGCGAACCGGTTCTCTGGGCCCGTTTCTCCCCGACGGACAACACGATCCTCTCCTCCTCCTCCCCCGACGGGAAGGACCGATCGAGCCAGTTCGTCTGGAACGGCGCCTCGGGAGCCGTCGTCGGCGGATTCGCCAACGAGGAGTTCGTCGATCTCGCCGGCGCCTGGGCGAACGACGGACGCCGGGCCGCGATCGGGGAGCGGGCCCTCCACGTGATCGACATACCGGCGAACAGGAACCTCCATACCTTTCCGGCGGACGTCTACGAGGCGCTCCGCGTCCTCGACATCGACCAGACGATGCCGGTCGTGAACTATCTCGTCGAGACGAAATTCCACTATCTCACCGCCGTCGCCTTCTCGCCGGACGACCGCTACATCGCGGCGGGCCAGGCGAACGGCCTCGTGCGCGTCTGGTCGATGGAGAACCGCGCCCTTCTCGCCGTGCTCCTGGCGAGCAGGGTCCTCGGCGAGATACGGGATGTCGCGTTCAGCCGCGACGGTCGTTTCCTCGCCGTCTGCCAGGACGATCGCGACATCCCGGTCTGGGGATTCCCCGACTATCGAAAACGCATGCTTGCCGGACACGGCGGATCCGTCACGGCGATCGATTTCGCGGCGGGGGGGATGCTCGCCTCCGCGTCCGAGGACGGGACGGTGCGTCTCTGGCGGTCGGATACCTGGCGGACGGTCAGGCGGATCGTCGCCCACCGCGGCGGCGTGACCGATGTCGTCTTCACCGCCGACGGGTGCTTTCTCGCGACCGGCGGCGCAAACGGGACCGTCGCCGTGTGGAACGCCTCGACCGGAGCGAATATCGCACGGTTTGCCGGACACGAGAAAGCGGTCTCGAGCGTATCCTTCAATTCGAACGCGACCCTTCTCGCGAGCGGGGCGAGGGACGGCGCCGTTCTCGTCTGGGATCTGTCCGATCTCGGGCTCTGCGGCGATCTCGCCCGCACGCCGGCCCCGCGATTCCCCGCGCGGCTCTCCGGATCGGTCTTTCTCGACGGCGCCTCCGCGGACGGCTCCTTCGCGCCGGGCTCGGCCGGCGCCGTTCTTCTCGACCTGCGGAACGACGGCGAGGGAGCGGCCTACCACATCGTCGTCATGGTCACTCCCGACGAGGGAGGCGCCGCCGTGCGTCTCGCCGCGCCCGGGATCGTCACGCAGCTCCTGCCCGGCGCGAAACGGCTCGTCGAGATTCCGCTCGTCGTCGAACCGGACGCCTCGCCGGGGACGTACTGGTGGACGATCCGCGTCCTCGAGGCGAACGGTTTCCACATCGGCCGTCCCCTCCGCGCCGTCGTCAGCGTGGGATCCCCCGTCCGCGGACCGTGACAAGGCGGCGCGCCGGCGGCCATCGCGACATCCCCCGATTTTCCTCTGGCATGCCGGCGGCTCGCATGATAACCTCCGGACGTGCAGGGAGGGGCCGCCCGGCGGCGGACCGTTTCTGCCCGGAGGACGGTATGTTTCCCGGGTGGAGGATGAAGGGAGGACGTGATGCGGAGGCATGCTTTTTTTGTGGCCGTCGCCGTACTGGCGGCCTGCGCGGCGATGCCGACGGCGGCGACGTCGCAGATCGTGATCAACGAGATCCTCGCCGATCCCGCGCGCGACTGGGACGGGGACGGCGAGTACGACTACCGCAACGACGAATGGGTCGAGATCCTGAACGCCGGCTCGGAGCCGGTCGATCTCGCGGGATACCTGATCGCGGACGGCGCGGAGGGACCGGCCTGGCGGTTCGGTCTCGCCGGCGTCCTCGAGCCGGGAGGAGTCGTCGTCGTCTACGGCAGCGACTCGAGAGCCTGGGAGGAATCGACCGGGAACGCCATCTACGGACTGTCGCTCAACAACACGGGTGACGTCGTCCGGCTGTTCCGCGTCGCAGGCGGGGACACGGTCCTCGTCGACGGCCGCGAGTACGTCGCCCGCGCGGCGGAAAACGACCGTTCCTTCGGCAGGAGGGCGGACGACCCGGGGACGTGGGTGGTGTTCGACGCCCTGAATCCCTGTCCGGCGGAAAGCGAACCCCCGGGGACCGGGTGCCTGCCGACACCGGGAGCCCCCAACCATTGCCTGACGGCGACCGACGGGGCGTCGTGGAGCCTGATAAAGCACCGGACGCGCTGATCGCCGGCAACCGCTGAATCGGTCGGTTATCCGGCCGGCGCAGCAACATCGATCGCAGCCGCCGGGCGCCCCCTGCACCCTTTTCCCTTTACCCGGCCGGCGGGGCTGTGATAGCCTCGTTCGTTGATATGACTGATTTAAACGGGGATACGGGCTCGAGAGAAAACAACTGCTGGGAGTTTCTCGGCTGTGACAAGAAGGAGTGCGCCGCCTACGGGCAGACGCACTCGCCGTGCTGGGAAGTGACGGGGCACCGGTGCCACGGACGCGTCTTCCCGCGGCTCGAGGAGAAGCTCATCCAGTGCTGCTTCAAGTGCCCCTTCTTCAAGCAGCTCAAGAAGCGGATGAAGGGCCGCCGGTGGGTCGACATCACCCTCCTGGAGACCCTCGAGGACGCGCTGATCCGTTCCTCCCGGTACTCCAACAAGGTCGAAGATCTCTACATGGAGGTGATCCGTCGCTCCAAGCTGATGAACCTCCTCGGCGAGGTGAGCAGGATCATCGCCCGCCTCGACAAGGAAGAGGATATCATCCTCGCCATCCTCACCGTCATCACCGCGCGCGAGGGGCTCGGGTTCAACAGGGCCTTCGTCTTTCTCCGGGGGCCCGAGTACGACGTCCTCCGCGGGCGCTACGCGCTGGGACCGTCCTCGCCCGAGGAGGCCGGGGCGATCTGGCGCATACTCGACAAGGACGAGGAGGCCTCGCTCGAGAAACTGGTTTCCAAGGGCCAGAAACTCCACTACCTGCGGAACAGCCCTCTCACGAAGATCACGTCGAGTCTCGCGATACCGATCGGCAGCGACGAGGGCGTGATCGTGAAGGGCATGCACGAGGTGCGGTTCATCCGGAAGGACGATCTCTCCTCCGAGGCGGACCTCGAGGTGGCCGGCATCCTCGGCCTCGAGAACTTCTGCACGTGTCCGATCGCGACGGTCGAGGACAGCCTCGGCCTGCTGATCGTCGACAACATCTTCACCGGCCAGGAGATCACCGCCGAGGACGCGCACCTGCTCGAGCTGGTGGTCAGTCACGCGACCACGTCGCTCCGGGCGGCGCAGCTCAAGGAATCGCTCACGAAGAACGTCGAGAGCCTGAAGGCGACCTACCGGAAGCTCAAGGCGAACGAGGAACGGATGATGAAAGCCGAGCGGCTCGCGATCTCCGGGGAGCTGACCTCCTCGGTGATCCACGAGATACGCAACCCGCTCGTCTCCATCGGCGGATTCGCGCGCAACCTGCAGCATTCGTCGACTCTCTCGGGGGCGGATCGCGACAAGCTCGACATCATCATCAACGAGGCGCTTCGCCTCGAGCAGTACCTCGAGAATCTCCAGTCGCGGGTGAGCAAGCTCAAGCTCGAGAAGAGCGACATCAACCGCGTCATCGAGGACAACATCGCGCTCATACAGAACGACCTCGAGGAACGGGGGATCGTGCTCCTCAAGAGCCTCTCGCCCTCCTTGCCACGCGCCATGATCGACGTCGTCAAGATGCACGAGGTCTTTCTCAATCTCCTGCAGAACTCCATCGAGGCCATCGAGGGCGGCGGAACGGTCCGCGTGAAAACCTGGGCCGTCGAGGACCGGATCTTCATAGAGATCACGGACACCGGCGTCGGCATACCCGATGCCGAGATGGCGAGGATATTCACGCCGTTCTTCACGACGAAGGAGAACGGTTCGGGGCTCGGACTCGCGTTCGCCCACCGGATCATCAAGGACCACGGGGGATCCATCACGGTATCGAGCGGGGAGGGCGAGGGCGCGACGTTTCTCGTCAGCCTTCCGTACGTACGCGTGCCGAGCGAGGTCTGACGTTCGGCGGTGCGCACGTATTGATCCGGCATGTATTTACAGAGTAGCAGGTTGCAGGAATAATATGCTGTCGTTTCGAGATGGCGACGGGGGGGAACGATGAAGGATCGGCGGGGTACGGTGCAGTTGTACACGGGTGACGGGAAGGGGAAGACGACCGCGGCGATCGGGCTCGCGATGCGCGCCGCCGGGCACAACTGGCGGATCGTCGTCGTCCAGTTCATGAAGGGGCGGCTCTACGGCGAACTCGCGTCGGCAAAGCACGTGCCGGGCCTCGAGATCGAGCAGTACGGGCGGGACGAGTTCGTCGACCCGGACGATCCGGCCGAGATCGACCGCGAGCTCGCCGCGCGCG
Source organism: Candidatus Krumholzibacteriota bacterium (assembly GCA_016931295.1). Taxonomy (NCBI): domain Bacteria; phylum Candidatus Krumholzibacteriota; species Candidatus Krumholzibacteriota bacterium. The sequence continues at coordinate 65,720 of JAFGEZ010000035.1, read as the reverse complement.
GCTGGGAGCGGGCCGAAGCGCTCGTACGCGAGGGAACGATCGACATGCTCGTCCTCGACGAGATCAACGTCGCCTGCTCTTTCGGCCTCGTGCCCGTGGAGAAGGTCGTCGCGCTGGCCGCGGATCGGCCGCCCTCGATGGAGCTCGTGCTCACCGGGCGGTACGCCCCGGAGGAACTGATCGGGATCGCCGACACCGTGACGGAGATGCGCGAGATCAAGCACCACTACGCTGCGGGCGTGCAGGCCCGCGAGGGGATCGAGTACTAGGATGGAACGGAACGCCGCCGTGGAGGAGCTGCTCGAACGGTTCGCGGCCGGAAAGACCGCCGCCCTCGCTCGCGCGATCTCGATCATCGAGAACGGCGGGGCGGGAGCGGAAGCGGTGATGGACGGTATCTATCCGCGGGCGAGCGGGGCCTGGCGCGTTGGATTCACCGGACCACCGGGGGCGGGGAAGAGCACCCTCGTCAACCTCATGACGAGGATCTTCCGGGCGCGCGAACGGCAGATCGGCGTCATCGCCGTCGATCCGTCGAGCCCGTTCAGCGGTGGCGCGCTCCTCGGCGATCGGGTGCGGATGCAGGACCTGGCCATCGATCCGGGCGTCTACGTCCGATCGCTGGCGAGCCGGGGTTCCCTCGGGGGGATCTCGAACTGCACGGACGAGGCGGCCGACGTGCTCGACGCCTTCGGCAAGGACCTCGTGCTGATCGAGACGGTCGGCGTCGGACAGAGCGAGCTGGAGATCGCCGAGACGGCGCACACGGTCGTCGTCGTGCTCGTCCCCGAATCGGGGGACGGCATCCAGGCGATGAAGGCCGGCCTGATGGAGATCGGCGACGTCTTCGTGATGAACAAGGCGGACCATTCCGACGCCGAGATCGCCGCGAGGGAGATCGAGACGGCGCTCCGCCTCAAGACGGTTCCCGGGGGGGGATGGCGTCCGCCCGTTCTGCTCGCCTCGGCGCGCGAGGAGCGGGGGATCGTGGAGATCGCCGATACGCTGGAAAAGCACCGTCGATGGCTCGGCGAATCGGGCCGTTTCGCGGCGAAGCGCCGCGAGATACTCTTTGCGCGTGTCAGGAACGCCCTCATGGACCGCATCACGCGGCGGCTCGACCGCGCCGCCGCCGTGCGGCGCCTGGTCGAGGAGAAGATGGACGAGGTCTATTCCGGGCGCATGTCCCCGTACCGGCTCGTGCGGCAGCTCGAGGGCCTGGTGCGGATCGACGATGCGCCGGGCGGGAGTTGATCAGTCGATGGCGAAACACGACGAGCCCCGGGAATTCGGCGAGGCGCGAAACCGGTTCGAAGAACGCTACGCGTCCTGTCACGAGGAGGAACGGGAATTCACCACCGTCTCGGGCGCCCCGGTCAAACCGCTCTATACGCCCGAGGACGTCGGCGATCTCGATTACCTGCGCGATCTGGGATTCCCCGGCGATTATCCGTTCACGCGGGGCGTCTACCCGACGATGTATCGGGGGCGGCCCTGGACGATGAGGCAGTTCGCCGGTTTCGGCACGCCGCGCGACACCAACCGCCGCTACCACTACCTGCTGGAACACGGGCAGACCGGGCTCTCGGTCGCCTTCGACATGCCCACGATCATGGGGTACGACTCGGACCATCCGCGTTCCGAGGGCGAAGTTGGACGCTGCGGCGTGGCGATCGATTCCCTCCGGGACATGGAGATCCTCTTCGACGGCATCGACCAGGGGGCGATCACGACGTCGATGACGATCAACGCCCCCGCGTCGATCCTCCTCGCCTTTTATCTCTGCGCGGGCGGGAAGAAGGGCGTTCCGTTCGAACGGATGGGAGGAACGATCCAGAACGACATCCTGAAGGAGTACATCGCGCAGAAGTCGTGGATATTCCCGCCGGAGCCGTCGCTCAGGATCATCACCGACATCCTCGCCTTCTGCGCCGATCACGTGCCGCGGTGGAACACGATCTCGATCAGCGGCTACCACATCAGGGAAGCGGGGTCGACGGCGGTGCAGGAACTCGCCTTCACTCTCGCCGACGGATTCGCCTACGTCGAGGCGGGGATCGCCGCCGGGCTCGACGTCGATCGCTTCGCGCCCCGGTTGTCGTTCTTCTTCAACGCGCACCTCGATTTCTTCGAGGAGATCGCGAAGTACCGGGCCGCGCGGCGGATCTGGGCGAGGCGCATGCGCGGGAAATACGGGGCGAAGGATCCGCGATCGTGGCTGCTCAGGTTCCACACGCAGACGGCCGGGTGCACGCTGACGGCCCAGCAGCCCGAGAACAACATCGTGCGGACCGCCTTCCAGGCCCTCTCGGCGGTGCTCGGCGGCACGCAGAGCCTGCACACGAACTCGATGGACGAGACTTTGGCCCTCCCGAGCGAGAAGGCCGTGCGGATCGCCCTGCGGACGCAGCAGCTGATCGCCGACGAGACCGGGGTGACGAATACGGCTGATCCCCTGGCGGGCAGCTATTTCATCGAATCCAGGACGGCGGAGATGGAGGCGCAAGCGGAGGAGTATTTCGAACGGATCGACGCGATGGGAGGGGTGGTCAGGGCGATCGAGCAGGGCTTCTTCCAGCGGGAGATCGGCAGGGCCGCCTACGAGTACCAGATCGCGGTCGAGGAGAAACGCAAGACGATCGTCGGCCTGAACCGTTACGTCCTCGACGACGAGAAGATCGAGATCCCCCTCCTGAGGATCGATCACCAGGTCGAGCGGGACCAGCGCCGGAGCGTCCGTCTCGTCAGGGAGCAGCGCGACAACGACGGCGCCGCGCGGGCTCTCGGGAAACTCCGCGAGGGAGCCGCGTCGAACGACAATCTCATGCCCCTCATCATCGAGTGCGCGAAGGCCTACTGCACGGAGGGGGAGATCATCGCCGAGCTGAAAAGTGTGTTCGGGGAATACAAGGAGCCGCCGGTCTTCTAGGCGGCGCTCACGGGAGGAACGGGAATGGAGAGAAAGATCAGGGTCCTCGTCGCGAAACCCGGACTCGACGGGCACGACCGCGGGGCCAAGGTCGTCGCGAACGCGCTCAGGGACGCCGGCATGGAGATCATCTACACCGGGCTGCACCAGACGCCCGAGATGATCGCCGAGGCCGCCGTCCAGGAGGATGTCGATTTCGTGGGCCTGAGCATCCTGTCCGGCGCCCACATGACGATGTTTCCGCGCGTCATGGAGCTTCTCGCCGAGAAGGGCGCCGATCACGTGAAGGTGTTCGGCGGCGGGATCATCCCCGAGGAGGACATCGAGGAACTCGAGAAGCAGGGGGTCGTCAAGGTGTTCGGTCCGGGGACCGATACCCGGGAGATCGCCGCATTCATCAGGAAGACGTTCGAGGAAACGACGGGCGCATGACAATCGGTTCGCCGGCGGGCGCACGGCGCTTGGACGGCGGCCGGGATCCCAAGGAGGTCGTTGATATGTCAGAGGTCGTGATCGCCGGCGCGGTCCGGACGCCGATCGGCAGGTTTCTCGGTGGACTCTCGTCCTTCAAGGCGACCGAGCTCGGCTCGATGGCCGTACGGGAGGCGATGGAGCGGGCGGGGGTCGACGGTGGCCAGGTCGACGAAGTCATCATGGGGAACGTGATCGGCGCGGGGCTCGGGCAGAACCCTGCGCGCCAGGCGGCGATCGGCGCGGGCGTCGACGTCGCCAGCGCCGCGATGACGATCAACAAGGTCTGCGGATCGGGTCTCAAGGCGGCCGTCCTCGCCGCCCAGGCGATCAGGCTCGGCGACAGCCGCGTCGTCGTGGCGGGGGGGATGGAGAGCATGAGCAACGCGCCCTACATCCTCCGGCAGGCCCGCACCGGGTACCGCCTCAACGACGGCGCCCTCGTCGACACGATGGTCTACGACGGCCTCTGGGACGTCTACAACGATTTCCACATGGGCAACACGGGGGAACTCGTGGCCGAGAAGTACGGTATCGCCCGCGAGGCGATCGACGAGTACGCCGCGGAGAGCAACCGCAAGGCCGTCGAGGCGCACGAGAGCGGCGCCTTCGCCGGCGAGCTCATGCCGGTCGAGGTCCCGCAGCGCAAGGGCGATCCGGTCGTCGTCGACCGCGACGAGGGGCCCCGTCCCGGCACGACCGCCGCGAAACTGGCCGGTTTGAAGCCCGTCTTCAAGAAGGGCGGCACGGTCACGGCGGGCAACGCATCCCAGATCTCCGACGGCGCGGCGGCGATGGTCATGATGTCGGACAAGACGGCGGCCGAGCTCGGGGTCGAGCCGATCGCCCGCGTGACGGGCTACGCCACGGGCGGGCTCGCTCCCGAATGGGTCATGATGACCCCGACGGTGGCCACCCGCACGCTCCTCGAGAAGTACGGCATGAAGATCGAGGATTTCGACCTCATCGAGCTCAACGAGGCCTTCGCCGTCCAGGCGATCGCCGTCGGCGGCGAGCTGGGCCTCGACATGACGAAGGTGAACGTCAACGGCGGCGCGGTCGCGCTGGGCCACCCGATCGGCTGTTCAGGCGCGCGCGTCCTCGTCACCCTGATGCACGCGCTGAAGCGCACGGGAGGGCGGAAGGGGCTCGCCACCCTCTGTCTCGGCGGGGGGAACGCCGTCGCGATGAGCGTGGAGATGCTGTAGCCCGCCACGGCGCGAGGCACAGGCAACGAACGTAAAGGCAGTCGGTTACGATGGACGCTTCGTCCTGGATCGAGCGTCCGGCACGAGCAGGGAGGTTCTGCATGGCCATACGGAAGATCGCCGTCTTCGGCGCCGGGACGATGGGGAACGGGATCGCGCAGACGTTCGCGCAGCACGGGTTCCCCGTGACGATGATCGATGTGAAGCAGGAGTTCGTCGATCGCGGGATGAAGGCGATCGACGGGAGCCTCGACCGGCTCGTGAAGAAGGAGAAGATCGACAAAGCGGAGAAGAAGGAGATTCTCGGCCGTATCGCCGCGTCGACGACGCTCTCCGACGCCGCAGGCGCCGACCTCGTCGTCGAGGCGATCTTCGAGGATTTCGACACGAAGGTATCGGTCTTCGGCGAGCTCGACGCGGTCTGCAAACCGGATACGATCTTCGCCTCCAACACCTCCTCGATCTCCATCACCTCGATCGCCGCCCGGACATCGCGTCCAAAGAAGTTCATCGGCATGCACTTCATGAATCCCGTGCCCGTCATGAAGCTCGTCGAGGTGATCCGCGGCCTCGCCACGGACGACGCGACCACGGAGACGGTGATGACGCTGAGCGAAAAGCTCGGCAAGACGCCGATCGAGGTCAACGACTATCCGGGCTTCGTCTCCAACCGGGTGCTTTTGCCGATGATCAACGAGGCAATCTACTGCCTGATGGAAGGCGTGGCCACGGCCGAGGCGATCGACGGCGTGATGAAGCTCGGCATGAACCATCCACTCGGACCCCTCGCGCTGGCCGACCTGATCGGCCTCGACGTCTGCCTGAACATCCTGCGCGTCCTGCAGGAGGGGCTCGGCGATCCGAAGTACCGGCCCTGCCCGCTTCTCGTCAAGATGGTGGCCGCCGGCTGGCTCGGCCGCAAGACGAAGAAGGGCTTCTACGAGTACGGGGAGAAGTAGCTCCTGTCCGCCGGGGGTGGCCGCCCGCCGGCGTCGGAACGGATCGGAAAGAGACGGGCGCCGGAAAGATCCCGGCGCCCGTTTTCTTCGTCTGTCCGGCAAAGATGCCGTCCAGGTTCCGCTTGAACTATTCCTCCTCGAGCTCGATCAGCACGCCCGAGGTCGATTTCGGATGGAGGAAGGCGACGAGGTGCCCCTCGGCGCCCTCGCGCGGTTCGGCGTCGATGAGTCGGAGCCCCGCGTCGGCCAGTTCGCGCATGACCCGGCGGATGTTTTTCACCTTGAAGCAGAGATGGTGGATCCCCGGTCCCTTCTTCTCGAGGAACCTGCCCACCGCGCTGTCCTCACGCGTGGAGGCGAGGAGCTCGATCTTCGTGTTGCCCGTATCGAGGAATGCCACCTCGAGCCCCCGGTCGGGAAGCGCCTTCCGCCCCTCGAAGACCAGGCCGAGCGTGTCGCCGAAGAGCGATTTCGCCTCGTCGAGGTTCTCGACGGCGATCCCGATATGAGCAAGTTTCTCCAGCCTGTCCGTCATCGTTTCATCTCCCGTCGTCAGTGCGAACCGGGCGAGAATCGCCCGAAGACCGATTCCATCGCTTTCGCGATCTCGCCGAGCGTGCAGTTCCCCTTGACCGCGGCGATGATCGCCGGCATGAGGTTCTCCGTGCCGGCGGCCGTCTTCGCCACCCGTTCGAGCAGGGTGCCGATCGCCGCGGCGTCGCGCCCGGCCCGGAATCGCTCGAGTTTCTTTGCCTGCCGCTCCTGGATCGCAGGGTCGACGCGGAAGACGCCCGCGTGGGCCGCGGTGGCGTCGGTGTATTTGTTGACGCCGACGACCGTGATCTCCTCCTCCTCGACCCCCTTCTGGTATTCGTAGGCGGATCGCTCGATCTCGCGCTGCGGGAACTGCGCCTCGATCGCCCGGATCATGCCGCCCATTCCATCGATGCGTTCCATGAGGGCGAGGACGGACGACTCGATCTCGTCGGTCATCTTCTCGACGTACCACGAGCCGCCGAGGGGATCGATGACGTCGGCCGCTCCGCTCTCCTCGGCGATGACCTGCTGCGTGCGCAGGGCCGTGAGGACCGAGTCCTCCGATGGCAGGCTCAACGCCTCGTCGCGGGAGTTGGTGTGCAGGCTCTGCGTGCCGCCGAGGACGGCGGCGAGGGCCTGGAGCGCGACGCGGACGACGTTGTTCTCGATCTGCTGGGCCGTGAGCGAGCAGCCGGCCGTCTGGGTATGGAAGCGGAGAAGACAGCTCTTGTCCTTCTTCGCTTCGAAGCGGTCGCGCATCAGCCGGGCCCAGATACGGCGGGCGGCCCGGAACTTGGCGACCTCCTCGAAGATGTTGTTGTGCACGCAGAAGAAGAAGGAGAGCCGCGGGGCGAAGGTATCCACGTCGAGACCGGCGGCGACGGCCGCCTCCACGTAGGCGACGGCGTCGGCGAGGGTGAAGGCGACCTCCTGGACGGCGGTCGATCCGGCCTCGCGGATGTGGTAGCCGCTGATCGAGATCGTGTTCCAGGACGGCGTGTTGTCGCGGCACCAGGCGAAGATGTCGGTGATAATCCGCATCGACGGCGCCGGCGGATAGATGTATGTGCCCCGTGCGATGTATTCCTTGAGGACGTCGTTCTGGATCGTGCCGGCGATTTGGTCGGGACTCACGCCAGTCTCCTCGGCGAGGGCGACGTACATGGCGAGCAGGATCGCGGAGGTCGCGTTGATCGTCATCGACGTGCTCACCCTGTCGAGGGGGATGTCACGCAGGAGCGTCCGGAAATCGTCCATCGTGTCGATGGCGACGCCGACGCGGCCGACTTCTCCCTCAGCCATCGCGTCGTCGGAGTCGTAGCCCATCTGCGTGGGAAGATCGAAGGCGACCGAGAGCCCCGTCTGACCCTGCTCGAGCAGGTAGCGGAAACGCTCGTTCGTCTCCTCGGCCGAACCGAATCCCGCGTACTGGCGCATCGTCCAGAACTTTCCCCGGTACATCGTCGGGTAGACGCCGCGCGTGAAGGGGAAGAGCCCGGGAAGGCCGTCGCGCTCGAGGGCGGTATTCTCCGGAGCGTCGATGGGGGTGTAGACCGGTTTCATCTCGATGCCGGCCGTCGTCTCGAAACGTTCCCGGCGCTCGCCGCGCTTCGCCTTGAAGGGCCCGTAGACCTTCTCCCGCCAGTGCTCGACGGAAGAGGAGATATCGTCGCTGGAAGCCATGAAGCAACACCTTCTTCTCAGAGCGGAATGTTCCCGTGCTTCTTCGCTGGAAGCTGCTGGTTCTTGTTGAGCAGGTTCTCAAGGGCGTGGATGATCATCGGCCGCGTGTTCTCCGGCATGATGACGTCGTCGAGGTACCCGAGGCTGGCGGCGACGTACGGGTTGGAGAAGGCCTCCGTGTATTCCTCTATCTTCTCGCCGAGCTTGGCCTTCGGGTCGTCCGCCTCCTTGATCTCCTTCCGGTAGAGGATGTTCGCGGCGCCCTCGGCTCCCATGACGGCGATCTCGCCGGTCGGCCACGCCACGTTGTAGTCGCTGCGGATGTGCTTGCTGGACATGACGCAGTAGGCGCCGCCGTAGGCCTTGCGCGTGATGACGGTCAGCTTGGGGACGGTCGCCTCGCAGTAGGCGAAGATGAGCTTGGCGCCGTGCTTGATGATCCCGTTCCATTCCTGGTCGGTGCCGGGAAGGAATCCGGGCACGTCCTCGAAGGTGATGAGCGGGATGTTGAACGCGTCGCAGAACCGGATGAAGCGGGCGCCCTTGATCGAGGAGTCGATGTCGAGGACGCCGGCGAGATGGTTCGGCTGGTTCGCGACGATGCCCACCGAATGGCCGTTGAGACGGCCGAACCCGACGACGATGTTCTGGGCGTGATCGGCCTGCACCTCGAAGAACTCCCCGTCGTCCACGATCAGGTGGATGGCGTCCTTGATGTCGTATGGCGCGCGGGGATCCTCGGGGACGAGTTCGTTCAGGCGCGGCTCGACGCGGCCCGGATCGTCCGTCGGCTCGAGGTAGGGGGGATCCTCCATGTTGTTCTGCGGCACGAAGGAGAGGAGTGTCTTGATCATCTCGATGCAATCCTCGTCGTCGGCCGCCATGAAGTGCGCCACCCCGCTCTTCGTATTGTGGGTGAGCGCGCCCCCGAGATCCTCCTGGCTGACCTCCTCGTGCGTCACCTGCTTGATGACGTTCGGGCCCGTGATGAACATGTGGCTCGTCCGGTCGACCATGAAGATGAAGTCGGTGAGGGCTGGGGAGTAGACGGCGCCGCCCGCGCAGGGACCCATGATCGCGGAGATCTGCGGGATGACCCCCGATGCGAGTGTGTTGCGCAGGAAGATGCTCGCGTAGCCGGCGAGGCTCTTCACGCCTTCCTGGATGCGGGCGCCCCCGGAATCGTTGATCCCGATGAGGGGCGCGCCGTTCTCGAGCGCCATCTCCTGCAGCCGGATGATCTTGCCGGCGTTCGACATGCTCAGCGAACCGCCGATCACCGTGAAATCCTGCGCGAAGGCGTAGACCGTCCGGCCGCGGACGAGACCGTGGCCGCAGACGACGCCGTCTCCGACCGGCTTGTTGTCCTTCAGCCCCGGCCAGTCGGAGTCGTGCGTCACGAAGACGCCGAGCTCCTGGAAGGTTCCCTCGTCGAAAAGGATGTGGATGCGCTCGCGGGCGGTGAGCCGCCCGGACTCGTGGATCTTCTCGATGCGCTTGCGCCCGCCGCCGAGCAGCGCCTGTTCGCGTTTCCTCGCGAGGTGCTCGAATTTCTCGTTCCTGTTTTTCATCGGATCATGCTCCTTCGAACGAAGACAAGGGAGACGGTGCGGGGGGCAACGCGCCGGCCGGATCGGGTGCGATGAAGTCGATATTTCATCTCTTTGCCGGATAACGAGATGCGGAGTGCGGCCGGCGGCCCTCCTCCCACGTCGATACTCGTCATAATCTATGTAATCGCCGTGGGGGCGTCAATCGGAAATGCACCGATATTCATTGTCAAACAAACGGTTGAAGGCTATCATGCCTGCGTCCAGGCTTGTGCGCCGGAACCCGACGTTGCATCTTTACGACAAGGGGGAGAAGGATGAACGTATTTCGGATCACCGTGCTGTCCCTGTTCGCGGCGGCCTGTTTCTGCGGAGCCCTCTCGTGCGCGAAGGAGGAGCCCGCGAAGAAGGAGGAGCCCGCCATCACCAAAGACGACGGTCTCATCTCCTACGTGAACGAGAACGTGGTCTTCGGCGTCTACTTCGACGCCGAGGGGACGAAGCGCACCATCAAGCTCGACCGGGACGTGCGGGAGTTCGACGTTCACGTCATCGTCCACTTCCCCGAGGAGATGCAGATCGCCGCGACCGAGTTCAAGCTGATCCTTCCCGATGGCGTCTCCATCGTCAACGACAAGTACAGCCAGGATCGCGTGATGTCGCTCGGCACGTTCGATGGCGGCCTGAGCGAGCGGTTCCCCTGCCGCCCCGGACCGATGATGGTGGTCCACACCCTCACCCTTCGCGCCGACAAGCCGCTCGAGAATGCGATCATCGGTCTCGGCCCGTCCGAGAACGCGCAGTTCATCGGCGTGGCCGAATGCGAGGAAGGGTACCCCCGGGCCCGGGCGCGCGCGTATCGTGCAGTGATCAACCCGACGGAATGAGAACAAGGCGTGCGTGACAGGACGGCATCACCTGGCCGGCGGCGTATCGTCGCCCCGGCCGTTCTGGCGGTGCTGCTTTTCGTCGCAGGCTCCGCCGGCGGTGGTATCGTCCCGCCCAGGGGCGGTGGCCCCCTTCCCGACGCCTACCGTCGACTGCGGGAGAAGAACCGGTCCGCCTTCACCGTCTCGCACGGATGGGTCGCGCGCGCCCGCCGGGCACGGTCCTCCAACGCGGATGTCTCCGCCATGGCCCTCGATCGGGTCATCCCGGTCGCCGGATCGCTTCGCGTCCCCGTTCTCTCCGCGCGCTATGCCGACACCGACGAGGTCGTCTCCACCGCGGCCCTGCGTCGCGTCCTTTTCGAGGGACCGATGAGGTACGGCACCGTCGCGGACTACTACGACGAGGTCTCGCGCAAACGCTTCGGCGTCGCGGGAGAGGTGTCGGGCTGGTACGATCTCGATAACGCGGAGTCCTTCTACGTCGGATTGTTCAACGGCCTCGACCCCGTCTATTCGCGCACCGGCGAGCTGATACGCGAGACGGTCTCCGCGGCTGATCCCGGCATCGACTTCGGGCGATTCGACAACGACGGCCCCGACGGAGTACCCAACTCGGGGGACGACGACGGTTTCGTCGACGTCCTCATCATCGTCCACTCGACGCGGGGAGGCGAGTGCGGCGGCACCTCGCTCTGGTCGCACTCGTGGGGCTACAGCAACTGGAACGCATCGGGGGGCGAGCCGTACCCAACCGACGATGCGGCCTTCGGGGGCGGGACGATACTCATCGAGGACTACATCGTCGCGCCCTCCCGCTCGTGCGACGGCGAAACGATCGAGATCGCCGTCTTCTGCCACGAACTGGGGCACACCCTGGGGCTTCCCGATCTCTACGATTTCAACGGGGGCGGATACGGGATCGGCCACTGGGGTCTCATGGGGTCGGGGAACTGGAACTCGCCCGATTCGCCCGCCCATCTCTGCGGGTGGAGCAAGAACCAACTCGGATGGGTCGAAACGATCGACGTCGGGGCCGACCCCCTCTCGCTCGATCTCGCGCCGGTGGAGGAAGGGGGAGCGATCCTGCGGCTCGACCTGCCCGGCGAGCGGTTCGGCCGGGCGCGCGACCCGGAGAATCTCGCCGACCACGCGCTCGCCTGTTTCTACGACGAAACGGCTGCCGGGATCCGGAACTGGCCCGGGGGGGCGGGGTACGGGAACGGCTGGCACGAATCGGTCTACCGCGATTTCACCCATGCGGGGGGTGGCGCCGCGGTGTCCGTCTCCTACGTCTACGAGGTGGATCTCGAGGAGGGATACGATTTCGCGCGGCTCCTCCTCGAACAGCCGGGCGGAACGGACACGCTGCGCGTCTACACGGGCGAGACGGTATTCGCGAACGATTCCGTCGATCTCGGCCTTCTGCTTTCGCCGTTTGGCGGCGTGTTCAGGCTGCGCTTCGAGGTGACGAGCGACTACAACTTCAGTGACGAGGACGGCCGGTACGATTCGGGACCTGGGGCGCCCTTCCTCGTGGACGACATCGTCGTCTCCGGTTTGCCGGAGGGAACCGTCGTGTGCGGATTCGACGAACACGACTGCGGCTGGCGCGGCGGCGGCGAACCCGCCGAATACTTCGTCGTCGAGCATCGCCGGCGGATCGGGTTCGACCGCCACCTCCACGGGGAAGGACTCGTCGTCTGGCACGCGGAGAACAGCACGGCCTTCACGGCGCTCGGCAATTCGGGGGGATTTTCCAACGTCCAGGCGCGGGGCGTGGTCCTCCAGGAGGCCGACGGCCGGTACGATCTCCTCGCGGGGGCGAACAGCGGGGACGCCGGGGATCCCTTTCCCGGCAGGGCCGGCAACATCCTCTTCGACGCATCGACCCTGCCGTCGAGCAGGGACAACGGGGGACGGGCGACTCCCGTGCGCATCGACCGGATCTCCGAGGGGGGGCGGAACATCGAGGCGCGTTTCGTGGCGGGGGCGTGGCCGCCGGAGATCGCCGCGGTCCGCCCCGATTCGATCTTCGGAGAGGGCGGCGACGTCCGCCTCGACGTTCGCGGCAGGCACTTCCAGCCGGGAGCGGCCTGTTTCCTGCGCAGACAGGGGATCGAGACGGCGGCTGCGGTCGAGTGGCTCGGCGGTGAGGCGCTCCTCGTCGATCTCGCGACCGGTCCGCTCACCGCGGGCGCCTACGATATCATCGTCCGGAACCCCGACGGCCAGACGACCTCGGCAAACGGGGCCGTCGTCGTCTTGTCGCGTTTCACCGTGGCAGGCGTGAAGATCGGACGCTCCTTCGTCCGGATCGACTGGGGCGTCTCGCCGGCAGGGCTGATCGGCTGCCTGCTCCGCCGCGGCGCGGAGGACGGCGGATGGACGCTGCTGACGCCCGACACGCTCCGCGACGAATCGGGAGTGTTCTCCTTCACCGACAGGACGGCGGCGCCGGGGGAGGCGTACGCCTACGGGATCGAGGCTTTCTTCTCCGGCGGGGAGCGGGGGGCGCTGGCCCTGCCGGGTCCCTGGACGGTCCCCCCATTGCCCTTCCTCGTGGAACCGCCCCGGCCCAATCCCTTCAACGGGGCGGTAACGACCTCCTTCTTCGTGCCCGAGCGGCGCCGCGTCTCGATCGACGTCATCGACGTCGCCGGGCGCCTCGTCGCTCCGCTCGGCGAGCGGTTCTACGATCGCGGGACGCACGAGGTCTCGTGGGAACCGTCGCCCGGCGAGGCCGCCCCGGGCGTCTATTTCCTCGTCTTCCGCGCGGGCGACCTGTCGCGGACGGTCAAGCTCGTTCTCGTCCGCTGACCGGGCGCGTGCCGTTCGTTTTGCACAAACCGGCGCTAGAAGACGTAGGAGACGCCGAGGGAGATGCCGAGGTGGAAGAACTGGCGGGGATCATCCTCGACCCGCTGGCGATCGAACGAGTAGACCCGGTACTTGTAGGGCGTGATCATCGCGTCGACGGCGAGTTCCGCGGCGAAATCCTCCTTGAAGGATCGCACGACGCCGGCGCCGGCGACGAGGTAGACGGTCGTCTGGGCGGGCCTGAAGGTGTCGATGGGGGTCACGGTCACCGGGTCGGCGGTGAGGAACGCGAGTCCGCCGCGGACGAGCGGCCGCCACGGGATGAAGTAGGGAAGGATCGCCGTCATGCCGAACTGGTAGGAGAGAACGTTGACCGAGAGGCCGTCCTGCGAGGTGCGGATGGCGCCGAGCCGGTTCTCGAAGAAGACATTGTCCTTGAGCTCGTACCGGAAGGACGCGGCGAGCCCCGGAGCGTCGTCGAGTTTGAAAAAGCCGCCGTCGAACAGGTAGTACTCGAAGCGGAGCGTGCCCCCGATGCGGCGGGCGTTTCCGGCGAGCGCCGGGGCGGGAACGAGGGACGGCAGGATCAGGCACGACACGGCGAGGGCGACGAGCGCGGACGCGACATGGCGTTCCCGGCATTCGACCATGATCGGTTTCCTTTTGTGTTGGATGATCGCCTGTTTCACTCCCCGGTCGGTCTTCGCCCGTAATATACAAAAAGGCAAAGGGGTTAGAAAGCGTATTGTGATCGACAGCGGATTTTGCCATCATTAGGCTCGTCTGAATCCTGGACGGAGGCATCATGATGATCGAACGGAATCGCTCGCTGCACGACCCCGTCGAAGAGGCCCTCGAGGCGGTCTGGGTGCTCGACGAGGAGGGGAGAGCGGCGACGCTCGAGACGGTGCGGATGACCTGCATCGACGACCGGGCCGACGCCGGCCTGCTCGCACGGCTCGTCGAGGACGGCCTGCTCGAGCGGACGGGCGACGTCTACTCGATGACGGCGAAGGGACGGGAACTGGGCGAGGCGGTCGTCCGGCGCCACCGTCTGGCCGAACGGCTCATGGTCGACGTCCTGCAGATGCCCGACCCCGATCTCGAGGACAACGCCTGCCGTTTCGAGCATTTCCTTTCACCCGAGGTGACCGATCATATCTGCACACTGCTCGGGCATCCGAAGGTCTGTCCGCACAACAAGCAGATTCCACCGGGACCGTGCTGCCGCGGCGCGGGTCGGACCGTCGAGACGGCGGTCGGGCCCCTGCGCGGGCTCAGGTCTGGCGAGCGGGGACGGATACGGTACATCGCCACCGGCCGGCATCAGCGGCTCGACCGGCTCACCGCCCTGGGGCTTTTTCCGGGCCGCATCGTGAGGGTCCACCAGCGGGAGCCGCTGTTCGTCGTCATGCTCGACGAGACGCAGATCGCCCTGGACAAGGACATCGTCGACGACATCTACGTTGTGAAGGTGTGAAGGGACGGCGTCGCCGCCGCCCCGCCCGCAGTGAAAGACACAGGCTCGAACAGCATCCTCCTCGTCGGCAATCCCAATGTCGGCAAGAGCGTCATCTTCGCCTTCCTCACGGGGCGGTACGCCATCGTATCGAACTACCCCGGGACGACGGTGGAGGTCTCGACCGGCTGGTTCGGCCACGACCGTTCCCGCGAGGTCATCGATACGCCCGGCGTGGACTCGCTGATCCCGCGAAGCGAGGACGAACGGGTCACCCGTGACATACTGCTGCGATACCCCGAGGCGACGGTCGTGCAGGTGGCCGACGCGAAGAACCTCTTCCGCGCGCTGGTTTTGACCACGCAGCTCGCCGAGATGGGACGCCGCGTGATCCTCGTGCTCAACATGATGGACGAGGCCCGGCAGCGGGGGCTCGGGATCGACGCGAAGCGCCTGTCGGGGGAACTCGGGATCGAGGTCGTCGAGACGGTGGCCGTCGAGAAACGGGGCCTCTCCCGGCTCGATCGGGTCCTCGAGGAGCGGGGAGAGGCGACGCCGCGGACCGTCGTCGAGTACACCCCCGACGTCCGTTCGGCGATCGCCGCTTGCGACGAGGCGGCGGGGGAGGCGAACCGGCACGGGATCTTCGGCGCCCTGACCGCCCTGAGCGGCGAATTCGATCTGCTCGAGAAGGCGGGCGCCCCGCCCGGCACCCTCGAGGCGGTCTCGTCTCTCGTCAGGGAACGCGGCGCGCGGCGGCCGAATCCCTTCTCCTACGGCATCGCTTCGGCGCGCAAGGAGACGGCCGAGAGACTGTTGTCGCGATCGCTGAGGCGCGGCGCCGCGAAAAGCGAGACGGCGCGTTGGCGCGCCTTCGCGCCCGCGGCGCTCGTGACCGGCGCCGCGATCCTCCTCTATCTCGTTTTCGGCCGAGAGGCGCTCGGGACGGTCGGCCTGCACCCGACCCTTCTCCTCCTCGCCGCGGTTGTCTGGGGCATGGGGGCGGCCGGAGCAGACCGAATGAACCGCTTCACCTTGCACCCGGTCACCGGGACGTTCTTCCTGCTGTTCGTCCTCTGGCTCGTCTACCGGTTCGTCGGCGTCTTCGCGGCCGGGGCGATCGTCGACCTGCTCGAAACGCGGCTCTTCGGCGATCTCGTCATCCCGGCCGTCTCGCGTGTCGCTCCGACCGGCTGGATCCATGCGCTGCTCGTCGGCGATTACGGGCTCGTGAGCATGGGGCTCAACTACTCGATCTCGATCGTTCTGCCGATCGTCGTCGTCTTCTTCCTCGTCTTCGGCCTGCTCGAGGACAGCGGTTACTTTCCCCGCCTCACCGTGCTGACCAACAACATCTTCCGCGCCGTCGGCGTGAACGGGAAGGCGACGCTTCCCATGGTGCTCGGGTTCGGGTGCGTGACCATGGCCGTCCTCGCCACGCGCATACTCGAGACGAGGCGCGAACGGATCATCGCCGTGACGCTCCTCGCGCTCGCTGTGCCGTGCTCGGCGCAACTCGGCGTGATCCTCGCCCTGATGTCCACCGTCTCCGCCGCGGCGGTCGCCGTGATCGCCGGCATCATCACGGCCGAGTTCTTTCTCGTCGGCGCGCTCCTCTCGCGCATCCTGAAGGGGGGCACGACCGATTTCATTCTCGAACTGCCCCCGCTGCGGACGCCCCGGGCGGGCAACATCCTCATCAAGACGGGCGCCCGGGTGAAGTGGTTCCTCCGGGAGGCGCTGCCCTTCTTCCTCCTCGCCACCTTCATCCTCTTCCTCCTCGACACCACCGGCGCGCTGCGGATACTCTTCCGCGCCGCGGAGCCCGTGACCGGGACGCTCCTCGGACTTCCTTCCGAGACGGCGGGCGTCTTCATCCTCGGGTTCTTCAGGCGCGATTACGGCGCAGCGGGGCTCTACAAGCTCTGGGAAAGCGGCGCGATCGCGGGCAACCAGATCGTCGTGGCTCTCGTGGTGATGAGTCTCTTCCTGCCGTGCCTCGCCACCCTGATCGTCATGATAAAGGAACTCGGTCTGCGGTGGGCCCTCTCGATCCTCGGCTTCGTCCTCGCCGTCTCGCTTCTCACCGGGGGAGCGCTCAATCTCGTCTTGTCCCTGACCGGCGCGAGGCTGTGATCCGCTCTCAGCGGACGACGAGCACCGAGTTGAATCCCCCGAATCCGTCGGGTTCGGAGCGTTCGCACGCGGGATCGGTGATGCGGAGCCTGCCGTCGACGACGAACTTGTACTCGTACCGTCCGGGAAGCAGGGGGATGCTTGCCGACCATGCCCCGTCGTCTGAACGGGACATCGGCGTCGCCCCGGGGTCCCAGTTGTTGAACGTGCCGACGAGGTGCACCGAGGCGGCGTCGGGTGCATGGAACGAGAGCGTCGTCTCACGCGGCCTGTCGGGCTCCGTGACGACGCCGGCGGGCGCCGCGGGCGCCGCGAGGAGTTCGAAGCCGTCGATCAGCCGATCGAGATCGTTGCCGAGATCGGCCACGGGATAGCCGTTCTCGTCGGTGATCGTGAAGAGGAGCGGGGCGGGGGAGCGTTCCCATGCGATCGCCACGAGGATCGCGTTCGCTCCCGAACGGAACAGCGTCGTGCCGCCCGCTCGTCCCGCGCCCGATTCCGCCGGTTCGAGAACGCGGTCGCCGTTGATCCAGACAGCCGCCCGGTCGGGCGTCTCGATCCTCCAGACGACCGTCGCGGCCCTGGGCGCGTCGAGGAGGGAATAGAAGATCATGCCGCCGTCCGGCGCCGTGCCGGAGAGGCGGCCGGGCAGGATCGATCCGGCGGCGTCGCAGGCTCCCGCGGGGACTTCCCGCCACCGGAGTTCGTTTCCGTCGGTCGTCCGGTGGATCCGCAGGAGGTCGTCCTGGAACCCCGGCGCTCCGCGGAGGGCGGAGGAGGCGTCGGGGAGGGGTCCGAGGTAGAAGAAGGACATCGGACGCACCAGCTCGTCCTCGAAGCGCGCCACGGTGCGTCCGTGCAGGCGAAGAAAGACGGCGATCGGGTAGACGCCGGGCGGCAGGGTGCCGGCGGGGCGCACGAGGAGCGGAAGCGTTGTGAGCGGCTCGCCTGCCCGGACGTGGAAGCGCGCGGGCAGCTCCGGATCGGTCGCGAGCTCGCGGGGCAGGACGCCTTCGATCGTGCCCTGGATGTCGCTCGCGGAGACGTGGCGGAGCGTGACGGTCACGGGCACGCCGTCGCCGGCGATGAGGCGCCCCCGCGGCAGGTCCATTGTCGCGGCGCAGCCGCGCGAGAGGGAGAGCGTCTCCGTGCCGTGCAATTCGATCCGTCCGTTCTCGCCTCGCGCGTCGACGAACCACGGCACGACGAGCAGCCCCGGCTCCGTGCCCGGCGGGACGGCGAAGGGGCGGGTCGTCTTCCACGGCGCGCCGCCCGCCTCGGACAGGATCCCGCCGGCCGCCTCGTCGAGCCGCCAGCGTTTCGTGCCGACCTGGAGGTAGACGTCGCGGAGCGGCAGGGCAACGCCCCCGCCGCGGAGGAACAGCTCCAGCTCGACGGGCGAGCCGAGGGGGATCGGTCCGTCCGGCAGACGGAGTTCCGCCGCGATACCCGTTCCCCTTTCCAGGCCGTCGGTGAGCGCCGCCTTCGCCGCCATGAGCTCGCCCCTGGCGGCGTCGATCGCGGCGACGAGGAGCTTCCGCGTGCGCGGCGAGAGTCCGCGCCAGGCGTTCTCGTCCATCGCTTTCCAGATGCGCGTCTCTTCCTCGATCACCGCCGAGAGCCGCGATACGGCGGCGAGCAGCCTGTTGGCCGCGGAGACGGCCTCGAGGTAATCGTCGAGGTCGAGCGCGCCGGCGTCGAGCCGGGCCTCGAAAAGGCCGATATCCTGGCCGAGCGGCCCGGCGGTTCCGGGAAGGAGGAGGGATTCCCGGAGGGCGATCCGGTTGAAGAGCTCGAGGGAGGCGATCGTGACCGCCGCCGGCCGGAGGCGTTCGACAGGCGCCTCGCGCCAGAAGTCGATCCAGGCGCCGTGCGCCTCGTCAAACGGTTTCCCCGGCCCGGCAAACGCGGCGATGCGCTTGGCGGTCATTCCGGGGACCGCCTCGAGCAGCCTTTTGACGAGGGGGCGCGAGGCCGGGTCGTCCCACAGGCCCCCGCCCGGGGGAGGCGCCGCACGCACGGCGGCGGCGAACCGGTCGGCGAGGCGACCGGCCGCACGAGGCGCGAGTTCCGTCGTCACGAGGGGAAGCAACTGCTCGGGACGGTACGCGAAGACGAACGTGCCGTCCTCGCGGCGGGGAAAGAACCCCTCGCGATCGGGATCGAAGCAGGCGTTCCGGATGGCCGTCGCGTAGTCTCTCGACCACGCGAACAGTTCGAGGGCGTCCTCGCTCTTGTCGATCCGGCCGGCGATGAGGGCGAGGCTGCGCAGTTCGAGCGCGAGGAGCCCGTTGACGGCGGGAGAGATCGCCGCGCCGTCACCCGGCGCGAAGCTGCCGGTCAGCAGGCCCGTATGTATCTCGGCACCCCGCTCGAACGGAGCGGTGACCATCCGCGCGAGAGACGGGTAGATCGCTCCGAGCGCCGCCGGGTCATCCTCGAAAAGCAGCCAGACGGTCGTCGCGAGGACGGGCGTGCGCCGGAGCGGATGGAGAGCGTTCGAGGGAGGCAGGTCGGCGAGGGTCGTGCCCCCCTGGAAGAATGCGGCGATCCGGTTCCGGAGCTCGATCGCGGCCGCCGTGCCGTCGGACGTCGCCGGAGCGGTTGCGACAGGCGACGCGGAGGACGTGGAAACGACTCCAAGCAGAAGCGATAATCCTATGATAAAATGAATAATACGTGCATGCATGGTGCGTTGTCCGCCGCGGTCGTACGTCTGTCCCGGCTCCGGGCGCGGCGACCCGTCTGGGGCCCCTTTTCTGTTGACATCCCCTCGCCGCGCGGCTTTCAATAGGCCGCGTGCACGGGAAAGGAGAGGGAAATGCCCTTCGAATACGTACTTATGCAAAAAGAGGGCCGTATCGCGAAAATATCGATCGATCGGCCCGACAAGCTCAACGCGCTGAACATCCAAACGATCAGCGAGCTGACCGCCGCGTTCGAGGCGGTTCGCGACGACGACGAAACGGCCGTCGTCATCCTGACCGGCGCGGGCGGCAAGTCCTTCGCCGCGGGGGCGGACATCGGCGAACTGGCGGAACTCGACGCGGCGGGCGGGAAGGCGTTCGCCGAGCGGGGCCACCGGCTCTGCAACCTCATGGAGAATCTCGGCAAGCCGATCATCGCCTGCGTCAACGGCTTCGCGCTCGGCGGCGGATGCGAGCTGGCGATGGCCTGCGACATCCGCATCGCAGGCGAGAAGGCCAAGCTCGGGCAGCCGGAGATCAATCTCGGCACGATCCCCGGCTACGGCGGCACCCAGCGCCTGCCGCGGCTCGTGCCGCGCGGCATCGCGATGGACCTGCTCCTCACCGGGAGGATCGTGGGGGCCGAGGAGGCGCTGCGCATCGGTCTCGTCGACCGGGTCGTTTCGCAGGCGGAGCTCGAGGAAGAGACGATGAAGCTCGCCGAGTCCCTTGTCCTCAAGCCGGCCTTCGCACTGAAGGCGATCATCGAGGCGGTGAACCGCGGCGGGGACATGTCCTTCGAGGACGCGTCCCGCCTCGAGGCCTCCCTGTTCGGCCTCACCTGCGGCACGGCGGACATGAAGGAGGGAACGGCGGCCTTCCTCGAGAAGCGGAAGGCGACATTCACCGGGCGATGACGGGCGGCCCGCCCGGGACGCGGGATCGCGGGCGAGAGTGGCGGAACTGGCAGACGCGTCGGATTTAGGATCCGGTGGGGAGACCCGTGGGGGTTCGAATCCCCCCTCTCGCATTACCTATCGTCGAAGCCGTTACCGGAACCCGTCCCGCGACGGGTCCCGGTACCCGGGACGGCAGGTCGTTTCGTCATCTCGATACGACGGGCCTGAATCCGAGCAGCCAGATGGTGTCCGACGGCGGATTCCAGCTCCTCGTGGCCGAGGTGCAGTTCGACGCCTGGTAGCTCCAGCTGCCCCCGCGCACGATGCGGTAGGCCCCGCTGGCGGCGCCCGTCGGGTCGGTCTCGTCGCCCGCGTAATCGGCGTACCAGTCGTTGCACCATTCCCAGAGATTGCCGTGCATGTCGTACAGGCCGAACGCATTGGACGCATAGCCGCCCACGGGGACGATATCGCCGACGAACGGCCCGGCGGGGCATCCCGTGTAGGGCCGTGTGCCGTCGTAGTTCGCTTCCGTCGCGGCATCGAGGCAGTCGCCGGTATTGAACGTGGTCTGCGTGCCGGCGCGGCACGCGTACTCCCATTCCGCCTCGGTCGGCAGGCGGAATCCACGGGCGTCATATGGGTCGTTCCCGTTGCACTGCCAGGTGGCGTGGTCGTAGGCGCGCGGCAAGCCCTCACGCAGGCTCAGCCAGTCGCAATAGGCCGCAGCCCCGTACCAGTTCGCGCATCTCACCGGGTGCTCCTCCCTGCCCGCGTCCACGGTGAACGTATCCGCGCCGAAGGAGATCGCACAGGAGGAATTGCTGAAGGACATCAGCACTTCTGTGGAACCGTCCATGGCGTCCAGCAGGCTGGCGGCCGACGCGGTGCAGTGGCCGTGGTCGTACGCCCACTGGGCCAGTTCCGCGAACTGGCCGTTCGTCACCTCCGTCTCGGAGATGCAGAACGGCGTCGTCAAGATGACCGTATGCTGGACGACGCCTCCCATCAGGAAGGTGTCCGCCGGGATCGCGGCGAAATAGCCGGGCGGCGTGTACGGTCCTGGGTGGGGGCGGGCGACGTCGTCATCCCCGCAGCCCGCGAATATCGCGGCGACGCCCATGACGAACACCGTCAGGCATCGGGATCCCGTTTTTGTCTTGAAAAGATCCATTGCATCCTCCGATGCGTTCGGAACGGTATGCCTGCGGGACCTTCCCGCAGAAGCGTATACTGCACCAGCGTGGATACGGAGGCAACCCCTATTCAGGCGGTTCGAGGCGAAAGCGCTCCCGCCGGCAGGCGTGGAATCGTCCTTGCACATCGGCGGGTGGATGGTTTACTTTGTCGGGTGCATCCGCCGGAAGCGGCCCGATAACGACCGCGCCGGCGCGCCGGGAGAATCGATCGCAATCCATTCTCCATATTGAGGATATGAACATCCCGGCGTCACGATCCTCACACCCGGAACGGCGGCGACGGGTCGCCGCGCGGCGCGGCGCCGTTCCGGCCGACACGGCCCGACCGGCAAAAATCAACCGGTCCGTGGAAAATCCATCCACCACAGACAGCGAGGAAGACATGCAGGGCAAGCTCGACGAAACCGACATTACCATCGATATCAGCCACGAAAAGGAGTGCAGGAAGGTCGTCTCCGTCGAGGTCGCCCGGGAGCGGTTCCTCGGCGAGAAGGAGACGGTGGCGAACTCGATCGCGAAAGAAGCCGCCCTCCCCGGTTTCCGCAAGGGGAAGGCCCCGAAGGATCTGATTTACAGCCGGTACGCCGACGCGATCCACGCCGAGGCGATCAAGTCGATCCTTCCGATCGCCTACGAGCGCATTCTCGCCACGGGGAAGCTCCGGCCGCTCGGCGAGCCGGTCTTCAGCGGGATCGAGGCGAAAAACAACGAGCCGCTCCGGTTCACCGTCGAGATCGAGACGGTTCCGGAGATCGAAATCGAGGACTACCGGGAACTTGACGTTCCCGTCGAGCCGGTCGATGTCCCGCCTGCCGAGATCGACGATGTTCTCGGGAACATACGGGAACGGAACGCCGATTTCGTCGACGTCGAACGCCCGGCGGCTGTCGGCGATGTCGTTGTCATGGACTACGCTCCCGTCGGGCTCGACGACAAGCCGGACGAGGAGAAGCGCGTCACCGAGTACGCCGTCCAGCTCGGCGCGGGGCAGCTCATGGAGGAGTTCGAGCTCGCCCTGACCGGCGCGGTGGCGGGAAAGACCGGACGGGTCGATCTCGTCTATCCGGCGGACTACAAGCCGGAGCATCTCGCCGGCAGGACGGTGCCCTACGAGTTCACCGTGCGCGCGGTGAAGGAGAAGCGCCTCCCCGCTCTCGACGACGCGTTCGCCGCGAAGGTCGACGAGAAATTCACCACCCTCGACGAGCTCCGCGCCGACGTCGGCAAGCGGCTCCGCGAGGAGAAGGAGAAGGAGGCCCGACGCGTCCGGCAGGAGAAGGCGATCGATCTCCTGCTCGAAAAGCACCCCTTCGAGGTGCCGAAGAGCATGGTCGAGCGTTTCACCGCCGAGCTCCGGTCCCAGGAGGAGCGCCGCCGCGAGGCCGCCGGCGTCGGTGCCGAGGAGGACGAGGAGCGCAGGAAGCAGCTCGAGGAGATCCTCGGCCGGATCGCGCTCAGGAACATCAGGCGCTATTTCCTGATCGAGCACGTCGTCGACCGCGAGAAGGTCGACGTCGCGCGCGAGGACCTCGAGCGGGAGTACGAAACGATCGCCGAAGAGGCGGGGCGCGACGTCGCGGAGGTCCGCAAGGCCTTCGCCCCCGGGAGCGAGAACCTCAACGGACTCAGAAACCACCTCCGCGAGCGGAAGGTGTTCGGGATACTGCTCGGAGAAACCGGCGCCAGCGCCGAATGAACACGAAGGAGTGGCGATGAGCGACAAGACCGCATACATGCCCATCCCGACCGTCATCGAGCAGACGGGGCGGGTCGAACGGGCGTACGACATCTATTCGAGGCTGCTGAAAGACCGCATCATATTCGTCGGGACGGCGATCGATGATCACGTGTCCAACCTGATCATCGCCCAGCTCCTCTTCCTCGAGGCGCAGGAACCGGAGAGGGACATCTTCCTCTACATCAACAGCCCCGGAGGCGTCGTCTCCTCGGGCCTCGGGATCTACGACACGATGCAGTACATCTCCTGCGACGTCGCGACGATCTGCATGGGACAGGCGGCGAGCATGGCGGCGGTCCTCCTCGCGGCGGGAACGGCCGGCAAGCGCTCGATCCTGCCTCACGCACGCGTCATGATCCACCAGCCTTCGGGCGGTTCGCAGGGACAGGCGTCGGCGATCGAGATCTACACGAAGGAGATCCTCAAGCTGCGCGAGCGCCTGAACCACATCCTCGCCCGGCACAGCGGCCAGACCCTCAAGAAGATCGCCAAGGACACGGACCGCGACTTTTTCATGTCGGCCGATGAGGCCAGGGACTACGGGATCGTGGACAACGTCCTCGTCTCGAAGAAGGAATTGAAAAAATAGCGAAAATCGGTGAACCTTGTCGTCCGGGGTTGTATATTCGAAGTGGGCCCTGGAGTCAGGAGACGTCATCGCATGAAGAAGAAATCTCAATCACCGCGGCCGATCAAGTGCTCGTTCTGCGGGCGCGGCCAGGACGAGGTCGCGAAGCTCGTCTCCGGGCCTTCCGTGTACATCTGCAACGAGTGCATCCGTCTCTGCATGGACATCCTCGAGGAGGAGATGGCGGGGACCCTGATGTACGAGATGGAGCATTTCCCGAAGCCCCGCGAGGTGAAGGAGAATCTGGACCAGTACGTCATCGGGCAGGAGCAGGCGAAGATCACGCTCGCCGTCGCCGTCTACAACCACTACAAGCGGATCCGGCACGAGCGGAGCACCGACGACATCGAGATCGAGAAGAGCAACATCCTCCTCGTCGGGCCGACCGGCGTGGGGAAGACCCTGCTCGCCCAGACGCTCGCGCGCTTCCTCAAGGTCCCGTTCGCGATCGCCGACGCGACGAGCCTCACCGAGGCGGGGTACGTGGGGGAGGACGTCGAGAACATCCTCGTCCGGCTGCTCCAGAACGCCGAGTACAACGTCCAGGCGGCCGAGCGCGGCATCATCTACATCGACGAGATCGACAAGATCGCCCGCAAGAGCGAGAATCCCTCGATCACGAGGGACGTCTCGGGCGAGGGTGTCCAGCAGGCCCTGCTCAAGATTCTCGAGGGGACGGTCGCCAACGTGCCGCCGCAGGGCGGCAGGAAGCATCCCCAGCAGAAGTTCCTCGAGGTCGACACGAAGAACATCCTCTTCGTCTGCGGCGGGGCCTTCGACGGACTCCAGGAGATCGTCGAGCGGCGGGTCGGCAAGAAGATCGTCGGTTTCGGGGCCGACCGCGGTCCGGGAGCCGGCGACCGCGCCGAGCCGATGAAGCATGTCCAGCCCGAGGACCTCATCAAGTACGGGCTGATCCCCGAACTGGTCGGACGCCTGCCGATCGTCGCCCCCCTGACGGAACTCGACGAGCAGGCGCTGATAGAGATCATGCTCAAGCCGAAGAATTCCCTGATCAAGCAGTACAAGAAGCTCTTCGACATGGAAGACGTGGAGCTCGAGTTCACCCCCGGGGCGCTTCAGGCGATTGCGCGGCTGGCGATGGAACGCAAGACCGGCGCGCGCGGTCTGCGGGCGATCCTCGAGGGGACGATGCTGCATATCATGTACGACGTGCCTTCCCGGACGAACGTGAGCAAGATCCTCATCACCGAGGAGACGATCGTCAACCGGGACGAGCCGGAGTTCCAGCTCGAGGGCGAACGCCGTCGCCGGGCTCAGTAACAATCGACAACGAACGTCCCTGTTGGGACGGTGGTGGAAATGACAAAGGAATTCGACGAGTCGCACGTTGACGACTTCGCATCCGGGTATCCCGTGGTTCCCCTGCGGGACGTCGTGGTATTCCCCTCGATGACGACCGCCATCCTCGTCGGACGCCAGCCGAGCGTCAACGCCGTCGAACGGGCGATCGAGAACGATCGGCGGATCGTCGTCGTCACGCAGAAGAGCCCGGCCGTGAACGAGCCGGGAGCGGACGATCTCTACCGCGTCGGGACGCGCGTCCAGATCGGGCTCTTCTTCAGGCTTCCCGACGGAACGATCAAGCTGATGCTCGAGGGGCTCGATCGCGTGCGCGTGAAGGAATTCACGGAGACGGACAACTATCTCTCCGCCAGCGTGGAGCCGATCGAGACGGTCGACCGGATGACGCGCGAGATCGAGGCGCTGGCGCGGCGTATCGAGAGCCTCTTCTACGATTACGTCCAGCTCAATCCGCGGGTGCCGAACGAGGTGCTTCTCACCGTGCAGTCGATCGAGGAACGTTCCGCCCTCGTCGACGTCGTGGCGGCGAACCTCCGCATCCGCAACAGCGTCAAGCAGCAGATCCTCGAGACGGAAGACCTCGAGGAGCGGTTCTACCTGCTCAGCCGCATCCTCTCCGAGGAGCTCCAGATCCTCCAGCTGGAGAAGGATATCGACGAGAAGGTCACCAGCCAGGTCCAGAAGAGCCAGAAGGAGATCTTTCTCCACGAGAAGATGCGGGCGATCAAGAGCGAGCTGGGGCAGGGCGAGGACGGGGATTCCCTGCAGGACATCAAGCGGAAGATCCGCAAGGCGGGGATGACGCGCGAGGCGGAGAAGACCGCGTACAAGGAGCTCGACCGCCTGAAGATGATGTCGTCGATGACCCCCGAATCGACCGTCGTCCGAAACTACATCGATATCCTCACCTCGCTGCCGTGGCGCAAGCGCACGCAGGACAACCTCGACATCAAAGAGGTGAAGAAGAAGCTCGACGCCGACCACTACGGCCTCGACAAGGTCAAGGAGCGGATCCTCGAGTTCCTCTCGGTCGTCAAGCTGACGAAGAACCTCAAGAGCCCGATCCTCTGCTTCGTCGGGCCGCCCGGCGTGGGGAAGACCTCGCTCGGACGTTCGATCGCGGACGCGATCGGCCGTCGGTTCGTGCGCATCTCCCTCGGCGGCACGCGGGACGAGGCGGAGATCAGGGGGCACCGGCGCACCTATATCGGCTCGATGCCGGGCCGGATCATACAGGGCGTCCGCAAGGCGGGCACGAAGAATCCCGTCTTCCTCCTCGACGAGATCGACAAGCTGAGCTCCGATTTCCGCGGCGACCCGGCCGCGGCGCTGCTCGAGGTGCTCGATCCCGAGCAGAACCGCCATTTCAGCGACAACTTCCTCGAGGTCGATTTCGACGTGAGCGAAGTCATGTTCATCACGACGGCGAACGTCATCTATACGATACCGCCGGCTCTGATCGACCGCATGGAGATCATCCGCCTGCCGGGGTACCTGCTCCACGAGAAGATGGAGATCGCCCGCCGGTTCCTGCTTCCCAAGCAGATGGAGGCGCACGGGATCGCCGAGGGTCGGCTTCTCATCTCCTCTCCCGTGCTGAAGGAGCTCACCCAGAAATACACGCGCGAGTCGGGCGTTCGGAATCTCGAGCGGGAGATCGCCTCGATCTGCCGCAAGATCGCCAAGAAACTGGCGATGAGCGAGAACGAGCGCGCGCTGCGGATCACGAAGAAGAACCTCGAGAGCTATCTCGGCATCCCGCGCTTCACCGAGGGCGAGATCGACGAGACCCTCACCGTCGGCATGGCGACCGGCCTCGCCTGGACCGAGGCGGGCGGCGAGATCCTCAACATCGAAGTGACGATCATGCCGGGCAAGGGCGAGTTGATACTCACCGGCCAGCTCGGCGAGGTCATGCAGGAGTCGGCCAAGATCGCCCTCTCCTTCGCCAGGAGCACCTCGCGGATGCTCGATCTGCCGAACGATTTCTTCTCGACGGTCGACGTGCACATCCACGTGCCCGAGGGCGCCATTCCAAAGGACGGTCCCAGCGCGGGGACGTCCATCTCGACGGCGCTCGTTTCGGCCTTCTTCGACATCCCCGTCCGGCGCGACGTCGCCATGACGGGCGAGGTGACCCTCCGCGGCAAGATCCTCCCGATCGGCGGCGTCAACGAGAAATCGGTCGCGGCGCTGCGCGCGGGCGTCAAGACGCTCCTCTTGCCGAAGGGGAACGAGAAGAACATCAAGGAGCTTCCCGCCGAGGTCCGGAAGAACATGGAGATCATCGTCGTCGAGACGATGGACGATGTCCTCGCGCGCGCCCTCTCGAAACGTCTCGACTGGGGCGTGAAGCATCGCCGCAAGATCGGCGGATTCTTCGGCGACAGCCACCCGAAATCAGCGAACTGAGTTCCCGTGAAGGTTCGGAGCCTCAGACTGGCAGCGACCGTTCTCGACCCGGGACTGTTCCCGAACACCCCCTTTCCCGAGATCGCCGTCGCCGGCCGCTCGAACGTCGGCAAATCATCGCTGCTCAACACCCTGCTGGGCCGCCGCAATCTCGCCCGCGTCTCGAAGGAGCCGGGCAAGACGAGGACGGTCAACTTCTATCTCCTCAACGACCGGTTCTACCTCGTCGACCTTCCCGGCTACGGCTACGCGAAAGTCGCAGGCACGATGCGTCGCCAGTGGCGGACGGTCATCGAGGGCTACCTCGGATCGAGGGAAGCCCTCGTCGGCGTCGTCCATATCGTCGACGCCCGCCATGCCCCGACCGCCCAGGACATCGAGATGTTCGCCGCGACGATCGGGGCCGGCGTCGTGTTCGTCATCGTCCTCACGAAGATCGACAAGGTCCCCAGGGCCAGGCGCGCGCGGGCCCTTCACGAGGTGCGAGAGCTCTTCGAGGAGGAGACGATCGTGGGCGAATACGGACGGATGACGCCCCCGGCGGAGGGCGACGATGCGGCGCGGGTGCCGGTGATCTTCTTCTCCTCGAAGACGGGCGAGGGGAAGGAGGCCCTCTGGCGCTGGGCGGAGGAGACGAT
The DNA here is from genome assembly GCA_016931295.1 of Candidatus Krumholzibacteriota bacterium. Taxonomy (NCBI): domain Bacteria; phylum Candidatus Krumholzibacteriota; species Candidatus Krumholzibacteriota bacterium. The sequence goes on along the minus strand of JAFGEZ010000035.1, from coordinate 37,554 downwards.
CGATGCCCGATGAGATCCCCGTTCCGCTGCTCGCCGCTCCCGGACCGGTCCACGTGGCGCCGGAGCGGTGGCGCGCCGTCCGACCGATGCACCACCGGACCGGCGAATACCGCCGGTTGCACCTGGATGTCTCCCGATTGGCCGGCGAGGCGATCGGAACGACCCGGGCCGTCCACATCGTCACCGCCTCGGGCACGGGGGCGATGGAGGCCGCCGTGGCCAATCTCGTCGATCGCGACGAACGCCTGCTCGCCGTCTCATGCGGCAAGTTCGGCGACCGGTGGGGGGAGATCGGCAAGGCGCTGGGTTGCGGGACGACGGTCGTCCGATTCGAACCGGGCAGGGCGGTCGATCCGGCCGCCGTCGCCTCGAGAGTGCGGGAAACGCGCCCGGACGCGATCGCCCTCACGCACGTCGAATCCTCCACCGGCGTGCTGGTATCGCCGGCCGCCATCCTCGACGCGCTGACCCCTCCCCGGCCCCTCGTTCTCCTCGATGCCATCGCCTCCTTCGCCGTCGACGAGGTCGCGATGGACCTCAACGGCATCGATGCCGTCGTCGCCGCGTCACAGAAGGCCATCGCGGTGCCTCCCGGGCTGGGATTCGTCGCCTTCTCGGCCCGCGCGTCCGAACGGATGGCCAGGGTGGAGCGGGAACGGTACTATCTCGATCTCCGGCGATACGAATCGGTCCGGGACGGAACGCGCGCGCCCTTCACGCCGGCGGTCCATCTCGTGCAGATGGTGCACGAATCGCTCGAACGGATGCGGGAGGTGGGGTGGAAGGAGACGCGCGAACGTCACCGGCGCGCGGCGGCGGCCTTCACCGCCGCGATGGAGGCGCTCGGGATGGGTTTCGTCTCCGAATCCCCCTCGGCCGCCGTTCTCGTCATGCGGCCGCCGGACGGCGTGGACGCGAACGCCCTTCTCGCCGATCTCGCCGAACGTCACGGCATCGTCATGGCAGGCGGCCAGGGAGCACTCGCCGGATCCGTCCTCCGCACCGGGTTTCTCGGATCCTTCCCCGGTCGGACGATCCGGCGGCTCGCGGGAGCCGTGGCCGACTCGCTCGAGCGCCTCGGGGCGCCGGGAGACGCGGCGGCATCCGATGCCGCCCTGGCGGGGGTGGCGGAGCAGGAGGGGCTCTTTGATGCGACTTGACAGAACTCCTTGTCGTTGCTATACTTTATCTGAAAGCAAGGAGGTAGCGGTGCGCCCGTTGCGACTGAGGCGCGGGTTGTTCGCCGTCGTTCTGTGCGCGATCGCCTTCTCGGCGAGCGCGCTCCTGGGAACGAACGACTACATGACGAGATTGCCCGCGCACACGAAATACAACTGCACCATCTGCCACTTTTCGCAGAGTCCGGTCTCCGGGAACGATCTCAACAAGTTCGGGATCGATTTCAAGGAGAACGCGTTTGCGTGGAACGGGACGCTTGCGCAGGAGGATTCCGACGGCGACGGCCAGACGAACGGATGGGAGCTGGGGGACACGGACGGCGACGGGCTCATGGACGCCGGGCAGAGCGACGAACGCAGCAATCCGGGCGTTCGTCCGAGTTCGATCGACCAGGAGACGTGGGGCGTCATCAAACGACTCTTCGCCGACTGACCGGATCAAACGAACGGCATCGGCGCGTTTCGACCGCTTCCCGAAGCGGTTATTTTTTTGCCCCCGGGCCCGGGCCAGAATGAGGTTGCGCAGGGGGAGGCGACACGATACACTCCACACCCGGGTGAGCGTCGCTATTTCGAGGACAGGAGAGAACATATGCCCGCAACCGTGATCCTGGGAGGACAGTGGGGAGACGAGGGGAAGGCGAAGGTCGTCGATTACCTGATGAGAGACCACGACGTGGTCGTCAGGTACCAGGGCGGCGCGAACGCCGGTCACACCGTCGTTACCGACGAGGGCGTCTTCAAGTTTCACCAGATACCCTCCGGCGTGCTCTATCCGGACACGATCGCCGTCATGGGGAACGGGATGGTCGTCGATCCCTTCGCTTTCCTCGACGAGATGCAGGGGTTGATGCAGCGAGGCATCTCTCTCGACGGCAGACTCTACATCTCGTCGGCCGCGGCCGTGGTCATGCCCTTCCACCGGCTGCTTGACAACCTCCACGAAGCCGACCTGCAGGGGGAGAGCATCGGGAGCACGGGAAAGGGGATCGGTCCCACCTACGCGGACAAGTATACGCGGCGGGGTCTCAGGATGGGGGATTTCCTCCTTCCCAAGGAGGAACTCTTCGATCTCGTGACCCGGAAGGTCGAATACACCAACCGCGTGATGGAGGTCTTCAACGCCCCCGCGGTCTCGCCGCACAAGATCGCGACGGACATCATCAACGTGCGCGACCTCTTCGCGCATTTCATTGCCGACACGCAATCGCTCCTGCACGGATTCCGTGCGGACGGGCGCAGGATACTGCTCGAGGGCGCGCAGGGCGCCCTGCTCGACATCGATCACGGCACCTATCCGTTCGTCACGTCGAGCTCCTGTTCGATCGGCGGCGCGATCACGGGGACGGGGCTCGCCCCCGGGGATATCGGCCGGATCGTGGGCATCTACAAGGCGTATACGACGCGCGTGGGAAACGGTCCCTTTCCGACGGAGCTCGACGACGTCGACGGGGCGAGTATCCGCGACCGCGGAAGGGAGTTCGGGACGACTACCGGCCGGCCGAGACGATGCGGCTGGTTCGACGCCGTCGCGGCGAGCTACACCGTCCGCCTCAACGGGATATCGGAGATCGCGCTGATGAAGCTGGACGTCCTGGACGGCTTCGACACCGTTCGCGTCTGCACCGCGTACCGAACGCCGGATGGGGAAACGCGTGAATTCCCCCAGCACGCGACGACGCTCGAGTCGTGCGAGCCGGTGTACGAGGAGTATCCCGGGTGGGGCGGGGCGGCCTCGAAGGCGCGTTCCTTCGACGAGTTGCCGCCGGAGGCCCGGCGGTACGTCGAGGCGCTCGAGGAGATGATCGGCGCCCGTATCACCTTCGTTTCCGTCGGCCCGGACCGCTCGCAGACGATCCTGCGCGAGCCGGCCTATTCGTTTGACACGGCCGGCGGGACCGATTAGATTACCGCCGCGACCGGCCGGCCGGGTGATCTCCCGGCCGCCGTTACATCCGGACCGGAGAGGGAGAGATTGGGCCGCTAGCTCATCCGGTAGAGCACCTGACTTTTAATCAGGTGGTGCCAGGTTCGAGTCCTGGGCGGCTCATTTTTATCTTCACGGAATTCCCGGCGTGTGGTACACGGTCGGGATACGCAGCGGCCGGCGTCGATGATGCCGGTTGACAACCCGTTGGAGCGGGTGGTACACTGCGTGGCATGCAGGGCTGCTTGGCAGCCGGAATCACTTTTGCTGGAGGTACAGGAGTACCATGAAGATCTATGTCGGGAACCTGTCCTACACCACGAACGAGGACTCGGTTCGAGAGGTATTCACCGCTCATGGTGAAGTTTCGGAAGTCGCGCTGCCGACCGATCGGGATACGGGAAGGCCTCGCGGGTTCGGATTTGTGACCATGCCGAACGACGACGAAGGCAGGAATGCCATCGAGGCGCTCAACGGTACGGAGCTCGACGGACGCACGCTCACCGTGAACGAAGCTCGTCCTCGGCGCGATTCCGGCGGCGGCGGCTCTCGCAACAGACGCTGGTAACCGACCGTCCTGCGGTCGGAGAGACACATAACCGGTCGACACAGGCCGGGCGGAACTGAAGGAATCGGGCCGGCCGTCGCGTCGCCCCCGCACGAGTGGGAGCGCGCGGCGGCCCGGCCCGTTTCCGTCCGGGATCGCGGATGTCAGCGGCGGATTCCGGCGGCCGGACGCTCATCGCGGTCGGGCGGAGACGATTGACTTCGGTTATCGACGATGCTACACTTCCACCGGCGCGGCACGACACTCGACATGACAACCGAATGGCGACGGCGGGCATCCCGCCGGCCGCCGCAGCGCGTCCATGGGCCTGTCACGCGGGAGGGAAGGTCATGCCGGCACGGAAACTCAAGAAGTTTCTCGACGAGCAGGACGTGAAGTACGTCGTCATCAGGCATTCCCCGGCATACACGGCGCAGGAGATCGCCTCCTCGGCCCACATCAGGGGCAAGGAGGTCGCGAAGACGGTGATGGTCGAGATAGACGGCGCGATGGCGATGGCCGTCGTTCCGGCCTCGTACCGCGTCGACCTTGCGGCGTTGAAGAAGGCCGCGGACGCCGATTCGGTGGAACTCGCCACGGAAAAGGAATTCCGCGACCTCTTCCCCGAGTGCGAGACGGGGGCGATGCCCCCCTTCGGCAATCTCTACGACATGGCGGTCTACGTATCGTCGAGCCTCGCCGAGGACGACGAGATCGCGTTCAACGCCGGCTCGCACATGGAACTCGTCCGGATGAGCTATCACGATTTCGAGCGGCTCGTCAAGCCCCGGGTGCTCCACTTCTCCGTGAAGGGACACTGATCAGGGTCTTTCCCGCGACGATGTTCCGGACGTTCTCGATGCCGGTCGCAAAGGGGTCTTTTCTCCCCGCGCCGGTCATTGACTCTCGTAGACGACGTAGTACTGCTCCGGCAGGAAGTCGTGCTCGTCGGCTACGACGAATCCCGCGCGCCGCAGATCCTCGTTCAGCGTCTCTTTCGGAATCTGCTGCACTTCGGGCGGCCCCCACGGCCGCTCTTTCCACGGCTTCGGCCGGTAATCGATGACGACGAGCCGGCCGCCGGGAGCGAGGCCCTCGCGGAGCTTTTCGGCGTACGCGGTCCGCTCCTGGATATAGTGGATCGTGTCGACCATGAGGATCAGGTCGACGCCGCCGGGAGGAAGCTCGGGGTCGTCCCGCCCGACCTTGAAGAGTTCCACGTTACCGATCTTCTCTATCTCGATGCGGCGGGAGATGTGGTCGAGCATCTCCTGCGAGGCGTCGATGGCGAGGATCCGGCCGTCCGCGCCGACCATTTTCGACATCGGGATCGTGAAGTATCCCGAACCGGCGCCGATGTCGGCGATCGTCATGCCGGCGGTGATGCCGAGGGTCTCCAGCACTCGTTCCTTGTGCTGGAACGTTTCGCGGTCGTCGCGCTCGAGCATGGCGAGATATCCGTTCGACCAAATCTTCCGGACCAGCTTCCGGAAGAGGGGTTCCTCGCGGAAGGCGGCGAAGACCTCGTCGTCGCGCAGGCGCCGGGCGTCCCAGAAACCGGCGTCGGAGAGAGCGTAGAGATACTCGAACATCTCGGGGATCATGCCGCCTTTCGCATGGAGGGCGGCGAGAGCGTACAGCGTTTCCCAGTATGCCTCGCCGGTCACCCACACCAGTTCCTTCGCGGCCTCGATCGCGGCGACGTCGTCGCCGGCGACCATCGCCGAGTCGTAGCGGGCCTGGAGCGAGTCGTAAATCCCCGGTCGTTCTTCCTGTGCCGGCGCGCCCGCGGGGAGGAGGACGGCGGTCAGGATACAGATCGCGATCATCGCGAGGAAAACGCGCGAAAAGGCAGCCACGTGATTCTCCATGATACCTCACTTTCGTCGCTGGCGTGCCGGGTCGTCGCGCCGGCGGTCTTTCAGCGCCGGCAGTCACAGGATACTACGGCAGGCGTGCCGGGGTGTTCCACGAAACAAGCCGCGAAAAAGGAGAATTTTCCGGTGGAGAGGAACATTCCGGGGGCCGGCTTCGTGTTACAGTACGATCATCGACCCCGTGGCGAGGGAGAAGCCGGAGGAACGGGATGACGAAGCCGACTGTTGGACATGTCAGGAGGGAGCTCGGCGCCTTCTCCGCGACGAGCATCGTCGTGGCCAACATCATCGGAGCGGGCATCTTCACGACGACCGGCATCATGGCCGGCCAGTTGCCGGGCCCGTGGTGGATTCTCGGCTGTTGGACCCTCGGCGGCTGCATCGCCCTCGCGGGCGCTCTCTGCTACGCCGAGCTGGCGACGCGGATGCCGGAGGAGGGGGCGGAATACACGTACCTGAAACGGCTCTACCACCCGTCGCTCGGGTTCCTCACCGGCTGGACGAGTCTCTTCGTCGGTTTCTCGGCGCCGATCGCCGCCTCGGCGATCGGTTTCTCCGAGTACCTTTTCGCCGGCGTCGACGGACCGCTGCTCTCGCTCGGTCCCGCGGGGCTCGTCGCCGTGAAGAAGGGAGCGTCCGCCCTCGTGATCGTCCTGTTAACGGGACTGCACTACTCGGGCCTGCGGGTCGGTTCCCGGGTGCAGAACGTTCTCACCGTGTTGAAGATACTCATCGTCGTCGGGCTCGCGGGCGCCGGTCTTCTCCTGGGGGACGGAAAAGCGGGATCCTTCGCATCGGGAAGCGGGAACGGGTTCTCCTGGCCGGCGCTCGGCACGGCGATGATGCTCGTGATGTTCTCGTACAGCGGATGGAACGCCAGCGCCTACATCGCGGGCGAAGTGCGCCGGCCGCGCCGGACGCTCCCCGTCTCGCTCCTGACCGGTACGGCGATCGTCATCGTCCTCTACGTCGCGGTGAACCTCTTCATCCTGCACGCGCTTTCCTTCGAGGAGATCCGCGGCACGATCCCCGTGGTGGAGCGCGCGGCCGTCAGGTCCTTCGGACCGTGGATGGGACGAACACTCAGCATGCTCGTCGGCGTCGCGCTCCTCTCGTCGCTCAGCGCGTACATCATCATCGGCCCGCGTGTCTACTTCGCGATGGCCCGGGACCGACTCTTCTTCTCCTTCGCGGCGAACGTGAATCCGCGTCACGGCGTCCCCGGACGCTCGATCCTCGTACAGGGCGTTCTCGCCATGGCGATGGTGCTCGTCGGGTCCTTCGAACAGCTGCTCGTCTATCTCGGGTTCGCTCTCGGCATCTTCCCCTGGCTCGCCGTCTTCGGTCTCTTCATCGCACGGCGCCGGCGGATAGGAGAGGAAACGGCCGTCAGGGCATGGGGATATCCCTGGGTGCCGGTCTTCTTCCTCGCGAGCACCTTCCTGCTCATGGTCGTCGCATGGATGAATCGCCCCGCCGAATCGACGGCGGCGATCGTCACCGTGCTGCTGGGCATTCCCTGCTACGCCCTGTGGACGAGGAGGATCCGACACTCCGTTCCCCCGGATGCGCGGGGGTTCGTCGGGGATCGCGTCGATGCGGACTGACCGGGAATCCGGCGCCGGAAACTCCTTCCTGCTTGCCACGGATCGCGTTACGCGATACAATCCCCGGACGGAACGCGGCTGTCTCCGATTCTTCAATCTACCGGGTGACGACATGAACAAGCGATCATCGGGATTTCTCTACGGGTTTCTCGCCGGTGCGGCGATCGGCCTGATCGCGGGATTCATCCTCGGCGATTACGTGCGCTGGCCGGCGATCGGGGCGGTCGCCGGATTCTTTCTGGGAGGAATCGTCGGGCGGCTGTCCTCGTAGTCGACGGGTGCCCGGCTCCTGTTCCCGCCCGCGGGGAGAAACACATGAGCCCGACACGCATGCTCCGCACGGCCGCCCTGGCGGCGGCCGCCGCGGTTTTCGCGCTCGTCGCTATCGAAATCGCGTCCTTCGCGTTCTTTTCCTTCTTCCGCGACCGGTTCACCTTCCACGACATCGGACAGCTGCTCATGCGTTCCGAGGAGATCCCCGCGTTCGCCGAACGCTTCGATCCCGATCTCGGCTGGGATACGCGTTTCGATACGCCGATGGGCGAGCGACCCCGGACGACGGATTACGGAAGCCCGCTCGTCGCGACATTCGGCGATTCGTACACGTACTGCAGCGATGTCGAGCACAACGAGACCTGGCAGACCGCACTGGCCGCGAGGCTGGAACGGGACGTCTACAATTTCGGCGTTCCCGGGTTCGGGACCGACCAGGCCTATCTCAAGTATCTCCGTGTCAGGCAGGAATTCAGGACGCCCGTCGTCGTGCTCGGGATCATCACGGAAAACATCAACCGGGTCGTCTGCGTCTACCGGCCCTTCTACTTTCCGCTCACCGGCATCAGGCTTCCGAAGCCGCGGTTCGTTCTGGAGGAGGGAGAGCTCCAACTCGTGCGGAACCCGCTCGGCGAACCCGGCGACATCGCGCGTCTCACGGACGAGGACTTCGTCAGGTCGCTCGGAAAGCGGGACGAGTGGTACAACCGCGACCGCCATCCCGTGTTCGGATTCCCCTATGCGAAGATCCTGTTCAACCGCCGCATCTGGCGGGAGGCGACAGGCGGAAGAAAGGCCTCGCCCCCTGACGACGTCGCCCCGCGACCGTGGGAGAATCTCTGGAAGCAGGAGGCCCACACGGCTCTCATGTTCGCGATCATCGACGCCTTCGTCGCCGCCGCCGCGGCCGACGGGGCCACGCCCGTCGTCCTCGTGCTCCCCATGCAGGACCAGGTCTTCGAGATCTTCTGCACGGGGAAAATGCCCGCCGACGTCGCGGCGGTCGTCTCACACTGCGACGGGCGCGGGTACCACTGCATCAACACGATTCCCGCGATGGCCGCGTCCGTCGGGCGGATGGAAGAGATACCCGGCCTCTACACGGTCCACGTGTCGCCCCGGGGCAACAGGATCATCGCCGATTCCATCCACGAATACTGCCTGTCGCGGCTCGGCATGTAGTATAATCAAAGGACGGGGTGATCACATGAAGCGACGGGAGAAGACGATACTGGGAATCGAGGTATCCAGATCGCGGGATCGCGATACGGGGATGGCGGCGGCGCTCGTTTTCGTGCTTCTCGCCGCCTGGACCGGCCGCATGGTCTACGCTCGCGCCGCGGCGGTTGTCCTCATCCTGACGATGGTCTGGCCGCGGCCGTTCCGGCCCGTGTCCGTGGCGTGGTTCGGCTTCGCCAGGGCGCTCGGTTTCGTCGTGTCGAATGCGCTCCTGAGCGTGATCTTCTTCGTCGTGGTCACGCCCGTCGGGCTCGTCAGGCGCCTGATGGGCCGGGATCCGCTGATGCGGCGGCGGTTCGGCGCGGAAGACGGTTCGGTTTTCACCGGACGCGACCGGCTCTTCGGACCGGACGATATCGAGAGGCCGTACTGAACAAAGAGGAGCGTCGATGGATTTCCTGCGGGACCTCTGGGGATTCCTGAAAGTCCGGAAGAAGTTCTGGCTGCTGCCGATCATCCTGGTACTCCTCCTCTTCGGCATCCTCGTCGTCTTGACGGGCGGGTCGGCGATCGCACCCTTCATCTACACGATCTTCTAGGAAGGAAGAGGTCGGTGCCGGAACGGATCCTCGGTATCTCCGCATACTACCACGATAGCGCGGCGGCGCTCGTCGAGGACGGCCGGATCGTCGCCGCAGCCCAGGAGGAACGGTTCTCCCGGGTCAAGCATGACGCATCCTTTCCATCCGGCGCGGTTGCCTACGTCCTCGGCGAGGCCGGGCTGCGCTGCGGCGATCTCGACGCGGTCGCGTTCTACGACAAGCCGTACCTGAAATTCGAGCGCCTCCTCGAGACGTACCATGCCTTCGCGCCGCGCGGCCTGCGCTCCTTCCTCGCCGCGGCTCCCGTCTGGATCAAGGAGAAACTCTTCATCCGGAAGTACATCAGGGAGGAACTGGGGCGTTTCGGCGAGGGACGTCCGCCGATCCTCTTCCCCGAGCATCACCTCTCCCACGCGGCGAGCGCGTTCTACCCCTCGCCCTTCGAGGATGCGGCGATCTTGACGATCGACGGCGTGGGCGAATGGGCGACGACGACGATCGGGCGGGGAACGGGAGGCGATATCGAGATACTCCGCGAGCTCCATTTCCCGCACTCTCTCGGTCTGCTCTATTCGGCATTCACCTACTACACCGGTTTCCGCGTCAACAGCGGCGAGTACAAGCTCATGGGACTGGCGCCGTACGGCGACCGCGTCGGAGAGCGGACGAGGCGATTCCGACGCGCGATACTCGATGAACTGATCGATCTCCGCGAGGACGGTTCGCTGCTGCTCGACATGGACTATTTCCGGTTCGCCACGGGGCTGCGGATGACCGAAAACCGCCGGTGGAAAGCGCTCTTCGGTGTGCCCCCGCGGAGACCGGGCGATCCGATCGATCAGGTCCACATGGATATGGCCGCGGCGATCCAGAGCGTTACGGAAGAGATCGTCATGCGACTCGCTCGCACGGCGAAAAGACTCGCCGGCTCGAATCGTTTCTGCCTCGCCGGGGGCGTCGCCCTGAACAGCGTCGCGAACGGACTCCTCCTTCGCGAGGGGCTCTTCGACGACATCTGGATCCAGCCGGCCGCGGGCGACGCGGGCGGGGCGCTCGGGGCCGCGCTCGCGGCGCGTTGCATCTGGAAGGGGTCCCCGCGGGTGCGCGACGAGCGACCCGACGGCATGCAGGGCGCCTGTCTCGGGCCCTCCTTCGACGAGCGTGCGATCGAACGGGACGTGCGCCGGTACGGTGCGACGTTTCGCCGGATCGATGATTTCGGGGAACTGGCGCGTCACGCGGCCGGGCTCATCGCCGGGGGCAGCGTCGTCGGGTGGTTCCAGGGACGGATGGAGTACGGCCCGCGCGCCCTCGGCAACAGGAGCATCCTCGGCGACGCGCGTTCTCCGGACATGCAGCGGAAGCTCAACATGAAGGTGAAGTTCCGCGAGGAGTTCAGGCCCTTCGCCCCGACCGTCCTCGAGGAGGAGATCGGAACCTTCTTCGAGCTCGATCGCCCGTCGCCCTACATGCTCCTCGTCGTCCCGGTGCGGGAGAGCCGACGGAACGAGCTCCCCGGGGATTTCGGGGAGAAAGGAATGTACGAACGGCTGTATTTCCGCCGATCGGACATCCCCGCCGTCACGCACGTCGATTTCTCGGCCCGCGTGCAGAGCGTGGCCCGGGAGACGAATCCTCGATACTGGCGGCTGATAGAGGAATTCCGCCTCCTCACGGGATACGGCGTGATCGTCAACACGAGCTTCAACGTCCGCGGCGAGCCGATCGTCTGCACCCCGGGGGACGCGTACCGGTGTTTCATGCGGACCGGCATGGATTATCTCGTCATGGAGAACCTTCTCTTCGACAAGAAGGAACAGTCGGAGCCGCCGAGCGGGCTCCACTTCGACGACGTCTTCCCGCCCGATTGAGTCTCCGATCGAGCCCCTTGCGCCGTCGAGGGGGATCGTATAGATTTATTCCCGTTCGGTGGGGGAGTCTGCCCGGAACGTCGACTCATGGGAAAGGAGGAGACGGAACGCCTCCCCGCGCATCGAGATCCGCAACGTAGGCCACGAATCTCCGAGTCGAGCTTCCTACCGGCGCAGCCCACGGAGGCCGACCGAAAGGGTACGGCCGGAAACAGCCGTGCCTCCCGTGTTTGGAAAGGAGCATTCGCCATGCACAGCGCACCGCGCACAGCGAGCCGCGTTCTCCTCGCCGCGCTCGCGATCCTCTTCGTCGCCCTTCTCGCCGGTTGCAGCAAGGATGACGATCCCGTCGCCGCCTTGCCGGGCGGTTTCCTCATGGTGTACCACGAGGGCGATTCGTCGGCGGTCTTCTTCGCCGACCTGCCCTCCTTCGACGTCGAGGGGCTCGATGCGATCCTTCTCGACGCATTCGTCGACACCTTCCTCGTTCCCCCGTACTACGACCGCGACCAGGCGATGTACGACTCGCGCCCGCTCTACGCGTACCGCATAGAGGGCGAGGACGGGTTCTCCGCGTCGGTGAAGGGGTATCCCGACAACGCCTGGGAGCACCTCGAACTCGGCTACCTGCTCGTCGCCGCCCGGCAGGTCGTTTTCCCCGACGACGTGATCGACCTTCCCGGCGCCTACAACGTGAAGGACGCCGCGCGGGTGATCGTGCTGCGCAAGTTCGACGTCGTCTACGCCGACACGACGGCGGTGCGCGAGATCGCCGATCTTTCCGTCGTCCAGGTCGAGAATCACGACGGAGCGCTCGAGGACGCCGTCCGACTCTCCGATCTCGTGGAGACCACGATCGTTCCGGACCCCTCGACGATGCAGTACAACATCGTCGCCCTCGACGGGTACGGACCATCGACGCCCATGAGCTGGGCCGAATTCGGAACGGGATACTGGCTGCTCGATTCGAAGCGGACGATCTTCACCGATCCCGACCTGTCGACCGGCGCATACGAGCTCCGGGTGCTCGAGCAAATACTCGTGCAATGATCGCCGCGATGAGAACAGCTATTTTCGCGTTCGCGGCCTCGGCGTTCCTCTTGCCGGAACACGCGGGGGCAGTCGAACGACCGGATACGCTCCGGTACGTCATGGAGGAGATCGTCGTCTTCGGCCGCCGGTCGGTCACGCCTCCCGCGACGGTGTCCGAGATCGACGCGGGCGGGATCGCGAGGCGGCTCGGATCGACGGTGGCCGACATGCTCGCGGTCGATCCGGGGCTCCGGATCACGACGGGAGCGAAGGCCGAGACCGCTACGGGCATACGCGGCTTCCCGGCGCGCGATATACTGGTGCTCCTCGACGGGCGGCCACTCAATCCCGGCTATTACGGCACCGTCGATCTCTCGATGCTTCCCGTCGACAACGTCGCCAGGATCAAGGTGATCAAGGGTCCGTCGTCGGTCGCCTACGGGGCGAACAGCATGGGGGGCGTCATCAACATCGTCACGAAAAACGGCTGGGAAGAACCGCGAACGACCTTCATGGCCGAGGGGGGGACGGGAGGATACCGCCGCGAGACGCTCGATCACGGCGGCCGGAGCGGACGGCTGAACTGGTGGATGACCGCGTACGAGTCCGTCGCGGACGGGTATCCGCTCAGCGACGATTTCGAGGCGACGTCGCTCGAGGACGGCGGGACACGAGACAACGCATCCTGGCGGAAGGCCGGGGTGAGCGGCAAGATCGGGTTCGAGGCGACGCCGGCGGCCGAATACGCGCTGACCCTCGGGCTCCACGCGGCGGAGAAGGACGTGCCGGCGACCGTCTATTCATGGGACGATCCGCGGTACAGGGAATTCCCGGAGTGGTTCCGGTACCACGCGGCCGTGAACGGCCGATGGTTCAGGGACGATCGTGTCGAAGCCTCCACCGTAATCTTCGCCGACGCCTACCGCGATCGCCTGATCGAGTACGCGGGACCGGAGCGCGATCCCGCTGACGTCGCCTACGACTCCGACCTCGAGAACTGGACCGTCGGCGGTTCGGCGGACGCGTCGCTGGCGACCGGTCCGCACCGTCTGCGGGCCGGCGTCGGCGCGAGGCGGGATCTCTTCAACAAGCGTTCCGACGTCGACGAGCCGTGGGAGTCCCACCACGTGCTTTCGGGAAATCTCTTCGCGGAGGAGGTCTGGTTGCCCCGCCCGGGCACCGAGGCGATCGCCGGGCTCGGTTGGGCCTTCTTCGGCATCGAGAATCAGCGGGACGGACGCGGACGTCTCTGCCCGATGGCCTCCGTCCGGCAGGAGATGCCCGGGCGGATCGTCGTCCGCGGGTCGTGGGCCCGCGCCGTCCGTTTCCCGACCCTGCACCATCTCTACAGCGCCTCGTCGGGCAATCCCGAACTCGAGCCGGAAGAGGCGGACAAGATGGAGATCGGTATCGAGCGCGTCTTCGGGCGCGACGGTTCGCCCCGGCTGTCCGTGGCGTGCGCCTTCTTCAGGAACGACCTGACGAACCTGATCTACCGGGGGGCGCGTACGTACCGCTACGAGAACATCGGCGAGGCGATGTCGCAGGGGATCGAGACGAGAATCGCCTGGAACTGGTCGGAACGGTTCAGGGGCTCGATCGGGTACGCGTGGATCGATCCGGATCGCTCGACCGCCGAACTGATGGAGGAGACGCCCCCGCACAAGGTGGACGTCAATCTCGGTGTTTCACCGGTCGCCGGGATGACGATCGACTACTGGATCGATCGCCTGGACGAACGATCGACGCGCATCGACGGATTCGTGTTGACCGCCTGCACCGTTCACGGTATATCGGTGTCGCAGGCCGTCGGGGACCAACTGTCGATCAGGCTGCAGGTCTCCAACATCGCGGACACCCGGTACGAGGACGAGCTCGGCTACCCCTCGCCGGGGCGGCGCGTCGTCGTCGGGCTCGCCTGGTCGCCGTGGGCGGCGGCCGGGGAAAGGAGCGGAATCCGTTGAGGCAGTATATCCTCTTCGCCATTCTCGCCGGCGCCGCATGGGGCGTGGGCGGGTATTTCGAGAAAGCGGGGCTTCACCAGCTCAGGATGCCGGCGATCGCCGGGATCGCCCTGCGCACGGCAGTCGCTCTCGTCATCCTCGGGATCTTCTCCGTTCCGGCGTGGAAGTCCGTCGGACATCCCGGCGACGCGCGGGGGTGGATCCTGATCGTCGTCGGCGGGGGCGTCATCGCCGGGTCGCTCGGCATGTGGTGCTTCTACTCATCGCTCGCGACGACGGAGAACCTCGGCGTCACCCTGGCGATCGCCTTCGCCCTGTCGCCGGTCGCCGGCGTCTTGACGGGGCTCGCCAGGGGAGAGGGGCGTCTCGACCTGAAGACCGGAATCGGTCTCGTGGCGATCGTCACGGGGATCGTGCTCGTCCAGCTCGGACGCCGACCCGGCCGATAGCGGACGGTCGTCGTTTTCGTCTTGCGCATCCACCGTGCGCGATCGTAGATTTACGCATGGACTGGCCAGCCCACCCCCGTATCCTTTTCAGGTACAGTTGCCCATGAACTTCGTATTTCGAGAGGATCCGCCCGATCGGGACGACTTCTTCGCGCTCTTCGAATCCACCGGATGGAACGAAGCGTATCGACTCGACGCGGACGCCCTCGCCAGGGCGATCGACGCGAGCTGGTACCGCGTCAGCGCGTACGACGGGGATCGGCTCGTCGGATTCGGACGCGTGATCAGCGACGGTCGCGTCCACGCGCTCATCGTCGACCTGATCGTCGATGCCGGATGGCGGAGACGGCACCTCGGTTCGCTGATTCTCGAACGTCTCGTCGACCGCTGCCTCGAGCACGGCATACGCGACGTGCAACTCTTCTGCGCGCGCGACATGGCGCCCTTCTACGAGAAAAACGGGTTCGAACGACGGCCGGAGGACATGCCGGGCATGCAATACCGTCGCCCCGGAGATCGCCGATGATGCGGCTGCCGCGTGCGTGGCTCGTTTTCGCCCTGTCGGTGGCGGTCGTCGCACGCGCCGCCGCGGCGGACGCGGAGAATCGGGGCGCGGCGCGGGAAGGACCGGTGAAGGCGCTTTCGCCGCCCGGCGCGGCGCCGGTCGCATCGACGGTCTGGGCCCTGCGGATCCCGGCGGCACTCAGCGGGTACCTGGAAGAAAAGATCGGAGGCGCCGGCGAGCCGTTCGGTGTCGACGGGCCGCGCCTCTCGCGCGTGTCCGGTGCGAGACACACGGCACCGGCGATCCCGGTCCTTCTTGAAGACGCCACGTTTCTTCCCGTCCTCGCCGGCCGGCTGGGCGACCTGCTCGTCGCGACGCCGACGGACCTGTTGCGCCCCGTCCATCTGGGCTTCAGGCTCCTCGGAGCGCCGGCGGGCGGGTACGGCCCGCCGACAACGGACACGCCCGGGATCCGATCGCTCCCCGCGACCGAACGGGAGGCCGCGGCGGCGATCATCGAGCTGACCGGAGAAAACCGCGTCCCCGATGGATGGGAGCGGCTGCCGATCGGCGCCCGGCGGATCGTCGTCGGAATGCTCCGCGCCGCCCGCGCCGCCTCTGCGCGCATCGAGGAATCGCGCGTCGATGCGATCGCAGCCCTCGGCACGGCCCCGGCAGGTGGCGGGAGGGAGGAGAACGCCGGAATGATCGATCTGGCAACGGCGCCGTGGCGAGACCGCAACACGGCCGGCCGCGGTGGCTTCGATGCGATCGATGCCTTCGACCTGCGGGCCCTTTCACACGGGACGCGACTCTTCCTCGAACACATGCGGCCCTGTCTCGCGGACACCGTGCCGGTGTCATCGGGTTTCGACGGGGAGCCGGTATTCTTCGATACCCCCTTCGGCGGCGTCGCGATATTCGGCGTCGGCGACGATCTCATCGATACGGACCGGGCCTTCATCGTCGATCTCGGCGGTGACGATCTCTACCGGGGCGCGCCCGGCTCGACCGGACCCGGACGGCCGCCGGTCGCCGTCGTCGTCGATCTCGGCGGGGACGACCGGTACGAGTGCGCATACGGGCCGGCGCTGGGCTTCTTCGGCCTGGGCGCGCTTTTCGACCTCGGCGGTGACGATCGGTACCGGACTGAGACGCACGGCATCGGCGCCGGTTTCTTCGGCAGCGGGATTCTCGTCGATCGAGACGGCGACGACCGGTACGCGGGCGGTGGATTCGTCACGCAGGGCGCCGGACGGATCGGGCTCGGTTTTCTCGCCGATCTCGCCGGCGACGACGAATATCGATGCGCCGGGCGCGGACAGGGATTCGGATCGACACTCGGATGCGGGATCCTGTTCGACGCCGGCGGATCCGATCTCTATGCGTCGAGGCCGGACGATCGCGGTTCATACGGCGCCTTCGTCCAGGGCGCGTCGCTCGGGCGGCGCGCCGATCTCGCCGACGGGCGGAGCCTCGCCGGCGGGTTCGGTTTGCTCGTGGACGCCGCGGGCGACGACCGCTACGACGCCGGGGACTGGAGTCTCGGCGCCGCATACTGGTGGGGGATCGGCCTCGTGGAGGACCGGGACGGCAGCGACCGATGGCGGTCCGGCTCCTACTCGCTCGGTGCCGCGGCGCATTACGGCGCGGGCTGCTGCGTGGATCTGAACGGTGACGACGTCTACAACGACCCGGACGACGATCGCGCGTCGGCGCAGTTCCAGGGCTACGCCCATGACGGATCCGTCGCCGCGTTCGTTGACCTGTCGGGCGATGACGGTTACACGCACCGGAACCGGTCAGCCGGCTCCGCGGACCGGCACGCGGTCGCACTCTTCTGGGACCGCAGCGGCGATGACAGGTACCTCTGCATGCCCGGCGGCCGATTCGCCGGCGACCGGGCGTACGGGGCGGTTCCGCCCGGGGAGACCCCGTCCGGCGAGCACGGGCTGCTCCTGCGGGAGACGTGGTCCGCGACGGGGATCTTTCTCGATACCGGCGGCCGGGACGAGTACGTGTCGGCGACGCCCTCGACGCCGCCGCTCCTTTTCGGGGAGGGCGGACGGTGGCGGCACGGGAGGGGGATCGGTGTCGATGCCGAACTCGTTCCGCCGGGGCCCGTCGCGAAACAAAACACGGCGCGAGAGGCATTCTGAACGAAAATGCGACGGGGAGCTCCCCGGGAAAGGACGGGACGCGATGCGGCGCATGCTCGGTCTTGCGGTGGCGGCCGCGATTGTCGCCGGAATCGTTCCAGGCGGTATCGAAGCCGACACGGTGCCCTTCGATTCCGATCGGTGGAAGCGGCAGGGAGCGGTGGTCGGGGAGCATCTCGGCCGGAACGCATTGACGGGAAACGCCTTCCTGCCGGACGCGGCGTTCGGCGACGGCGTCATCGAGTTCGATATCGCCCTGACGGGCGAACGGGGCTACCCGGGCATCATATTTCGCGCCCGGGACATGGAGAATTACGAGCGCTTCTACATACGCCCGCATCGCCTGGGGCTCTATCCGGATGCCCTCCAGTACGTGCCGTCGATCAACGGCATCTCCGGCTGGCAGCTCTACAACGGAGACGGTTTCACCGCGGGTCGCGAGATGCCCGTCGGAAAGTGGGTCCATCTTCGCCTCGAGGTGTCGGGGAGCCGTGCGCGACTCTTCGTCGGGGACGAGACCGCTCCGGCCCTCGTCATGGATCATCTCAAGCATGGCGAAAGCAGCGGCTGGCTCGGGCTGATGAGCAGCGGCAGCGATGCCTGGTTCTCGAATTTCTCCTACCGGGAGGATGACGGACTCGATCTGCCCGTCGCCATCCCCGAGGATCGCCCACCCGGCGTCCTGCTCGACTGGGAGATCTCGCAGGTCTTCTCCATCGGGGGGATCGAGGTCGACACGTATCCGGCCGACCAGGGTCTCGAACTCGCCTGGCGGGCGATCGCGGCCGAACCAAACGGGCTCGTCGATATCGCCCGCGTCCAGAAACGGACGTCCCGCGAGCCCGACGTCGTCTACGCGAGGACGGTCATCCATGCCGACGAACCGCGGACGATGCAGCTCGAGTTCGGCTACAGCGACGCCGTTCTCGTCTTCCTCGACGGGCGGCGGATCTTCTCCGGCACGAGCGCCTACCGGCAGCGGGACCCCTCCTTCCTCGGCATCGTCGGTCTCTTCGATACCGTCTATCTTCCTCTCGAGCGTGGAGAGAACGAGCTGGTTCTGCTCGTCGCGGAGGGATTCGGCGGCTGGGGCTTCATCGCGCGCGACGCCGAGGCGGTCTTCGCCGCCGAGGGCGTGGAACGGGCGTGGGAGACACCGCGCGAATTCAGGACGCCCGAGTCGATCGTCCTCGACGAACGCCGGGCCGTCCTGTACGTGACAGACTACGACCAGTATCGACGGGAGTCGGACGGCCAGGCGATCGCCGCGGTTTCTCTCGACGGCGAGATCCTCGATCCCCGCTGGGTCGGCGGACTGTCGAACCCGCTGGGGATGGCGCTCGCGAACGACCGGCTCTGGGTCGTCGAACGGGGCCACCTCGCCGAGATCGACATCGAGAACCGTTCGATCGTTTCGCGTCACCCCTTCCCGTCGCCGGGCTTCCCCAACGACGTGGCAGCCGGCGGCGACGGCGCACTGTATGTCACCGATTCGGGGAAGAACGCGATCTACCGCTTCGCCGGCGGGGAGATGTCGGTCTGGCTCTCCGGCGAGGAGATCTCCTCGCCGAACGGAGCCCATGTGCTCGGAAACGAGGTTTTCTGGGCGAACAACGGCGACCGCAGGATAAAGGCGGCGAAGATCGGAAACGGCCGGATCCGGACGATCGCCAGGCTCGGCGAGGGCGTCATCGACGGGATCGAGGATGACGGCAGGGGCAACCTGCTCGTCTCCCACTGGCAGGGCCGGCTCTACCGGATCGCTCCGGACGGTTCGTTCGAGAAGGTGCTCGATACGAGCGCGGTCGGCAACATCGCCAATTTCGCCTTCTCGCCCGAACGCGCGACGGCGTTCATTCCCACGTACAATTCGGGACGAGTGATCGCCTACCGGCTGCCCTGACGCGGGAAGACGAGAGACGAGGAAAATGCCCGTCGCGGGAGCGATGTGTGATACAATCGCTCCCGCCGTTTTTCGTGGTGCCCGCACCGATAAACGAAGGGACGCGTCATGGTCACGTTGAAGATCCGCATCCTCGCGCTCGCGATGCTTTTGTGCGCTGTCGCGGGCGCCGCCGCGGCGGAGAAGCCCGTCTCTCCCGCCGAACATTTCGGATTCGAGCCCGGAGCGGACGGGATGCTCTTCGATTACGAGGAACTGATCGGGTATCTCCGCGGGCTCGAAGCGGCGTCGCCGCGCGCCGCGCTCGTTGAGATCGGTTCATCGCCCCGGAACCGGCCGATGTACGTCCTTCTCGTCTCTGCCCCGGGGAACATCGATCGCATCGATCGGCTGCGGGAGATAAACCGGAGACTCGCGCTCGATACGTTGCTGGCCGGCCCGGAACGCGATGCCCTGATCGAGGAGGGCCGCGTCTTCCTGCTCTCGACGCTCTCGATGCATTCCTCCGAGGTGGCTCCCTCGCAGGCGCTGCCACTCATCGGATGGCGCCTCTCGACGACGGAGGATCCCGACACCCTTCGCTGGCTCGACGACGTCGTCTGCATGTTCGTTCCGAGCCACAACCCGGACGGCATGGACATGGTCGTCGAGCATTACCGGAAAAACCGCGGGACCCGCCTGGAGGGATCGAGGATGCCGGGGGTCTACCACGAATACGTCGGGCACGACAACAACCGGGATTTCATCTCGCTCACGCAGTCGGACACGCGGGCCGTGGCGCGCATCTACAATCTCGACTGGTTTCCGCAGGTCATGGTCGAGAAGCACCAGATGGGGTCGACGGGAGCGAGATTCTTCGTGCCCCCCAACCACGACCCGATCGCCGAGAACGTGGACGCGGGGATCTGGAGCTGGATCGGCGTCTTCGGATCGAACCTCATGAAGGACATGACGGCGAGCGGGCTGGCCGGCGTCTCCCAGCACTACCTCTTCGACAACTACTGGCCGGGTTCGACCGAGACGTGCATCTGGAAGAACGTCATCGGATTCCTCACCGAGGCGGCGAGCGCGCAGTACGCCAGGCCCGTCTTCGTCGAGCCGACAGAGCTCCAGGCATGGGGAAAAGGGCTCGCCGAGTACAAGAAGAGCGTGAACATGCCGAAGCCCTGGCCCGGCGGCTGGTGGCGTCTCGCCGACATCGTCGAATACGAGATCGTCTCGACGATGTCGATCCTCAAGACCTGCTCGGCACACCGGGAGGAGATCCTGCGTTTCAGGAACGACATCTGCCGCGCCGAGACGGAGCGCGGGCGGAGCCGTGCGCCGTACTATTTCATCATGCCTCGAGCGCAGCGGGACGTCGGCGAGCTGGCCGGGATCGTCCGACTGCTCGGCGAGCACGGCGTCGAGGTGTCCGTGCTCGAATCGGCCGTGACGATCGACGGACGGCGGTTCGAGGCGGGGGACGTCGTCGTCTCGATGGCGCAGCCCTTCCGGCCGTTCGCGAAGGAGGTCCTCGAGGCGCAGGTCTATCCCGTCAGGCACTACACGCCGGGGGGGAAGATGATCCGCCCGTACGACATCACGAGCTGGTCTTTGCCGCTCCACCGCGGCGTTGAGTGTGTGCGGATCGACGAGCGGTCGCTCGAGCTCGAGACATCGATCGCGCCGGTCGGGGATTCTTTCGCCGAGGCCGTTTTCGTCGCCGCCGGCGCAGCTGGAGCGATTCTCGGTGCGGAATCGAACGAGAGCTACCGGGCGGCATTCGTCGCCGCCTCGCAAGGTCTCGATGTCCTGCGGCTCGAACACGAAATCGAGGCCGGTGGACGACTCTTTCCCGCCGGGTCCTTCCTGCTGCGTGCCGATCGGGGCGGGACGCGCCTGCGGGAGGCGACCGAAGGTCTCGCCAAAGCGTGTCTTCCGGTGGACGACGGGGAATACGAACGGATCGCCGCGGCATGCCGGGTCGTCGAGATGCCGCGCATCGCGCTCATCGAGACGTGGTTCCACGACATGGACGCCGGGTGGACGCGCTACGTGTTCGACCGGTACGGCATCGATTACGACGTCCTCCGTCCCGCCGACATCACCGAGACGGACATCGGGCGCAGGTACGACGTCGTCGTCGTACCGGGTTCGCCGGCGTCGATCCTTCTCGAGGGCAAACGGGAGCGGGCGGGCTCCTACGTCTCGAGCGGCATGCCGCCCGCATACGAGGTGGGGATGGGGAAGGAGGGTCACCGGCGGCTTGTCTCCTTCGTCGAGGAGGGAGGCATCGTCGTCTCGTGGGGGGCGTCGACCGCGCTCTTCACCGGGGATCTCTCCCTCGCCGGAAACGAGGATGCGCCGACCTTCCGCCTCCCCGTCCAGGACGAGGGGGACGCTCTCGCGAAGAAGGGCCTTTTCTGCCCGGGCGCCCTCCTCCGGGTCCGGCTCCTCGAAAACCATCCGCTCACGCTGGGCATGCCGACGGAGGCGGGCGTCTTCTACAGGGGGAAACCGGTCTTCTCGACGAGCATCCCCTCGTTCGACATGGACCGGCGCGTCATCGCCTCGTTTCCCGAGACAAACCAGCTGATGAGCGGCTACCTCGAGGGCGGGGAGCACCTGGGGAACAAGGCCGCCCTGGTCTGGCTCGCGAAGGGCAGGGGACAGATCGTCCTCTTCGCGTTCCACCCCCAGTACCGGGCCTCGATGCAGGGAACCTACAAGCTGCTGTTCAACGCGATCCTGCTGCCCCGGGGCCGCTGACGTCGGTGACGGACGGGCACAGGGAACGCGGTCAGCGTTGTCCGGCGATTTCGTAGACGGTCACGCAGTCGTGGGACGTGCCGCAATCCCCCCGGTAGTCGTAGAAGGCGCGGTAGGTCCCCGTGAAGGAGTCCTGCGCGAAGAAATCCACCTCGATCTCGTACCACGAGCAGGTCGTACAGGCGTACGACGGTGGTAGCGGGATGCACCGCACACTGCTCGAGGCCGATCCCGCCGTGGCGAGGGAATCCCAGGTCCCGTTGACATCCGTGTTCACCACCAGTTCCGATCCCGAGACGTACAGATGGATCGCGGCGCCCGGGTCGGGCGCGGGGAAGAGGCAGTCGCTCGAGACGAAGGTGCTCGTCAGGGCATAGCTGCCGCTGTACGGGTTCTCCGGCTCGTCGTTCTCGTCGGCGGGAGTCGCCGGGTCGTCGTCGAAGCAGGAGACGAGCATCAGTGCGAGCAGCAGGATCAACGCCGGAATTCTCATCGATCGATCACCTCCGTTTTCGTCCGCAGTCTCGCCGCGGAAACGCATGCGGCCGCTCTCGCGTGGATTCCGGTCAGCGCGCGTGCCGCGTAGACGATCAGGAGAGCGCTCAGCGGCAACCTGAGAGGCACCTCGAATCGCGTGAACAAGACGAGCAGCGTCGTTCCGAGGAGCAGGGGGAGCGTCGCGTCGAGATGGCGGCGCGAATGGTACCTCGCCAGCCCGGCGATTCCCAGAAGCATCATCGCTGTCCACGCGTAACTCGCGACGTACGTGCTGGTGCGCATCTCGTCGCTGATCGTCTTGAGTTCGCCCGCATGCCATGCCTTGCCGAAGAGCATGTCGAGGTTGCCGTAACACCGGTGTACGTATCCCCAGCCGTCCCCCATGCGTCCGGACGAACCGACGTCGAGCCCGTAGGCCCAGGTTGTGTACACCGGGACCGGACGACGCCGCACCGCACTGTTTCTGACCGCGAGGGGCAGGAGAATGACACAGAGGACGACGACGAAAAGACGTTTCCGGCGGGCGGAAAGGAAGGCCCCGGGCAGGAAGAAGGCGAAAACCGGAGCCACGAGCATGCCCAGGCCGGAGATGAGCGCGAGGGGAACCGTTGCGTCTTTTCGCCGACGGCCGGTCGCGGCTGCGGTCAACGCGGTCGCGGCGGCGAGAAGGAGAAGATGGGGAAGTATGGAATGCTGGAAGATGATGTAGTCGGGGTAGACCGCCGCGATCGCGCCGGCCACGAATCCCGTTCGCCGGTCGAAGAGACGGGTGCCGATGAACCAGACGAGGATGACGATCGATGCGCCGACGAGGCCCTGCATCGCGACGACGGCCGTCCGGTTCTCCGCGCCGAAAAGTCGGTATACGATGGCGAGGAGATAGACGTGGATCGGGCCGTTCGTCGTCGAAAGACTGCCCGTTCTGGCGAGGGAATCGATGAAATGCTCCGCCCCTCCCTTGTCGCCGACCGGGGAAAGAGACGTCGTGCCGGCGAGGACGAGGCGGATGGCGACGGCGGCCATGAAAAGAATCAGGAGATACTCCCATCCCTCGGGTAAACGGATCGTCCGGAAGCGTTTCATGTTTCGTCTCCGTGGATCGATCGCCGGCATTCCGTGAACGCACGCGTGAGAAGTATCGACGCGAAGACGATCAGCATCGGTTCGATGAGGAGGCGGTAGCGCCATTTGAAGACGGAGAGGAGCACGTTCAGGACGGTGTAGCTGACGAGCATCGCCGTCACGGGGCTCGCCGGGCCTCCGGCGTAACGAACGAGACCGACGAGACCGAGGACCATCACCGGCAGGTAGGCGTACATGAAGACGTTCGTCATGAAGGGTCCGTCGCCGATGACCTCGTGGAGAATGAACGTGTCGAATCCGCGCGAGACGAGGACCGAGGCCTTGTTGTAGACGATATCGACCGTGCGCCATCCGTGTCGCAGGATGAAGCGCAGTGCCGCCGAAAGGTAGACGGAGGCGGGCAGATCGTCTTTTCCGATGGCGGTGTCCTCGATGTCGACGTAGTGGCGTCCGTCGGATGTCTCGTTGTACGTCTTGTAGAAGAGGACCGCGCCGATTCCTCCTCCGTGGGAAACGCCGGCGACGATGACCGGCGCGAGAAGAGCGGCCGCGGTGATAACGAAGACGACCCGCCGGCGGGTTGCGACGAGAACTCCCGGCCCGAAGAAGGCGAAGGCGGGGCGCACGAGAAAACCGATGACCAGCAGCGCGGCGACGGCGGCGGAACGGACTCGTTCCCCGCCCTTTCCGCAGAGGATGTCGAGGATGAGAAGCGCGATGAAGACGCTGAGTGTCTCGGTGAGCGTCGTCAGGCCGTACGCGACGAGGTTCGGATAGAAGGCGGCGACCGCCGCCGCGACGAGGCCGGCGGCGCGGCCGCCGGCTCGCTCGGCGATGCGATAGACGAGAAGGACACTGATCGCCCCGAGCACGCCCTGGACGGCGAAGACGGCGGTATAGGCCTGCTGACCGAAGATCCCGTAGATTCCCCTCAAGAAGAGGGGATAGACCGGGGGAGGAAAGAGGCTGAATTCGGGGGAGAGGGCGAGGTTGTTGTAGACCGCCATGTCGCTGAAGTCCGGCACGGCCTCGCATCGGAGGGCGAGCCAGAGCCGCAACGCCAACCCGGCGACGCAGGTCGCGACGAGGATGATTCGTGCCGGTCTCAAGAAGGCGCCCCCGGAAGAAGCCACGGCCGATCAGGCCGCCACACTACCAGTTTATCATCGAGCTGTAAAGCGGAGAGACACGGCGAGGGGCCCTTCCAGCCCTGAAAGGAAGGGCCCCTCCGGTCGGGATATGGCGGGTACGGGTCCCGTCTACTCGATGGTCATCCGTTTGATCGCGCTCCAGCTGTTGTCCTGCGTGGGCACCTTCTTCGGGTTGAGGATCGATGTGAGGCCGACGATGTTGAAGAGGTCGTTGTTCGGATAGGAGGACGCCCGGATGTGCCCGCTCGTCGGATCGGGTCCGATCACGAGCGGGAAGTCGTACGTCTCGCACAGGACTCCGACGGGCGGCGGCAGCATCACCGCGCGGATCGTGCAGACGTGGCAATATTCGTCGGACCCCGTCAAGGGGGGCCAGAACGCGATCTGGTGCCCCGAGAACGGATGTCCCATGATGAGCGACATGTTGTCGGGATACTGGACGCCGACAACCGTGAAGAGGACGTGGTCCGGGTCGTCGGGAGTGGTGAGACGGTACTCGACGGCGGTCACGTAGCACTGCGACCCGCGAAGGAACAGGTACATGTCGAAGACGATCCCCTCGTCGAGAGGCCGGTAGTGCATGACCGGCTGTTCCCACTCGAAGTACAGTCCCATCGTCTGTGCGGCCGCCGAACCGGGAAGGAGCAGAACGAGCGCAAACAGTATGATCTTCCGCATTGTATTCCCCTCCCCTGCAGCGAAAACGGAATTCAGACTGTCTTGAAACGGCTGTTGCCGTTCGTCGATGCTCTCCCGCCGGCATCATCTCCTCTCGCTCGCAGGCCATCGCGCGTGCGCCGCTTCCGTCGCCGTGGCGAGACTGCGACGGCACGATTCGAATCCCCATGTCCCGATGTGCCGTCCCATTCATAGTATAGGCCGGGATCGGCCGGTCGGCCAGTGGGAGCGATGCCGGATCGTTCGGCGTCGTCCAGACAAACGGGGGAGGCGGGGGGCCGCTTCGTACGCCTCGAAGCGGGAACGCGCGTCTCCTCGAGAACGATCGTTTTGCTGCGATAGCGGCGCGTCATCGCCGCAACGGCGGGAATTCCTCCACCCGCGTTCGCCACATGCCCACTTCGTCCCGCGCCGTATCGAGCGTGTACGATTCGATGCACACGCCGGCCGTCGACGCCTGCGTTCATCGCGATCGACTCCCGGCCGCCCGGTCCAGGCGGGTGGAAGGTTCTTGCGTGTAATGTCTTGCAGAGTTCCTTCCGACCCACTACCATGTTCCGCGAACGCGTTCAACCATCCGGGACGGACGATGACCTACGTACCGCTCCACGTTCACAGCCTGTACAGTCCCTTCGAGGGCATGCTCTCCGTGCGGGAACTCGTCGAGCGCGCCGTCTTCTACGGGATGCCGGCGATCGGGCTCGCCGACCACCAGACGACGTACGGGCATCACGAGCTCGCCCGGGAGGCGGCCGCGGCGGGGATCAGGCCCGTGTTCGGCGCGGAACTGTCGCATGCCTCGGTGCTCGGGGCGGGAGGCGTCTTCCACCTCACGGCATTCGCCGAGACGGACGCAGGCTACCGCAATCTCGTCGCCCTCGTCGGCCTGCACGATGCCGGCGGGCGCGAGCGCCATGTGTCCCTGGAGGATCTCGAACGGCACGCCGGCGGCCTCGTCGTCCTCACCGGGTGCATGCGCGGCGAGGCCGCCCAGGCCGTCCTGCACGGGAATCTGGGCCGGGAACGGCAGGCGGTCGAACGTCTCGCCGGGATCTTCGGCGACGGCCGACTCTACGTCGAGCTCCAGTACCACAATGACGAGAAGGAGGCCTTCGTCAACGAGAACCTCCTCCGGCTCGCCGCTTCTCTCGGTCTTCCGGTCGTCGTGACGAACAACGACCGTTTTCTCAAACGCGAGGAAAGCGAGCATTTCCGGATCCTGGCCATGCTCGGCGGAGAACGCGGCGAGGAAGAGCCCCGGTACGGCGAGCCGGGGGAATACCATCTCAAGCGAGGGAAGGATCTCGAGACGTTCTTCTACACGGTGCCCGGGGCACTCGACGCCTCCGGGGAGATCGCCGAGCGGTGCGACGTCTCGATCGGCAGGCGCGGACGGATCGTCTTCGCTCCCGATCCGGATCCCGACGACACGCTGGCGACGATGTGCCGCCGGCGGTCCCTGCTGAAGTTCCACGGTCGGGGCGCCGGGGAGGAGGCGCGCCTCGAAACGCTCGTCGCGCGGGAACTCGCGAGCGCTGCATGCTGCGGCGCGTCGGGGTACCTTCTCTTCCTGCGGAAGCTCTTCCTCTACTGTGCCGAGAGCGGGATCTGGCTGGAGGTCGCCGGTGGCGACCTGCTCGGAAGCATCCTGGCGTACCTTCTCGACATCGTCCCGCTCGACCCGACGGGGCACGGCCTCGTGTGCGAGACCTTCGCCGCGGAGACGGGAGCGCCGCCGGCGCTCGATCTCGTGAAGTCGAAGGGGACGCGCGACCGGTTCCTCGGGATTCTCGCGGGGCTCCTGCCCGCCTGCCGCATCCAGTATCTCGTCGTCTTCGAGCGGATGGGATTCCCGACGCTCGTCAAGGAGATCGCCGGATCGGTGGAGATGCCTTCGGGGATACTCGACGAGCTGGTGCGGGCCGTCGGCACGCTGCGGCGCGAATCGAGCCTCGCCGAGATGCTCGAAACCTCGGAACGGCTCCGGCAGCTCTACCGGGCGGAGAAGACGGTGCGCGAGACCCTCCACGCGGCGCAATCGCTGCACGGTCGCGCGGGGCGCTTCCACTACACCACCTCGCGCATCGCCATCCTGCCGGCGGCTGCCGGGCGGGAGATCGCCGTCCTTCGCGCCGGCGGCGACGAGCGTTTCGCGATGGCGAGCGCGGAGACGGTCGCCGCCCTCGGCGGCTGGATCGTCGGCGTCCAGCACAGTCATTATCTGCTCGCGCTGGAGAAGAGCGTGGCGGCGATTCTCGGGAAGGGAGGGCGGTCGGCCTCCGGCCGCGTCGTCGACCGGGGCCTCTCGGGGCGCTGGGCCCCGGAGACGCTCGACGACCCCGAGACGTGGCGACTCATCGGCGCGGCGGACACGACGGGGATCTTCGGCCTGGAGAGCCAGGGCATCCGGGATCTGCTTCTCACGATACGGCCGGACTCCTTCGACGAGCTCGTCAACGTCATCTCCCTCTACCGGCCGGCGCCGCTCGAGGGGAACCTGTGGCAGAAGTACATCGAGAACGCCGAGAAGAAGGGCAGGGTGTTTCTGCCGCACCATTCCCTCGCCGCGCCGCTCGAGAGCACGCGCGGACTGCTTTTGTTCGACGAGCAGGTCCGCGAGATCCTTTCCCTGTCGGCGGGGATAACCGGCGACCGGGCGGTCGCCGTCGACCGCGCCCTGCGCACCAGGCGGCCCGGGGAACTCTCCCGGGCTCGGCTGGAGTTCATCCACGGCGCGATGGACCGGGACGTCGACGAGGAGGAGGCACAGAAGATATTCGATTTCCTGCTCTATGCGATTCCTTTCACGCACGCCCGGTCGCTCAGCGTCTTCCAGGCGTATCTCGGATACCGGATCGCCTTCCTCAAGGCGCATTTCCCCGTCGAGTACCTGGCCCAGCTCCTCAACAGCAACTTCGACGTGCGCGAGCGTTCGGACCGGTACGCAGCGTACATGTCGGGTCGGGGAATCGTCTTCTTTCCTCCCGACATGAACAAAAGCGGGGAGGAGTACCTCGTCGAGGCGGGGGGCGTGCGCGCGCCACTGCGCAACCTCGCCTTCCTCGATGTCACCGAGAGGGAGGCGATCGTGGAGGAACGGGCGCGGGGAGGCGAGTACGACTCGATGCGCGATTTCCTCGAACGGCTCGCCGGGAGGATCGATTACGCGACCGCCGGCACGCTCGTCGAGACGGGGTTCTTCGACGACGACGGGCGCCCGCGCGACGTGCTCATGGACGAGTGCGACGCGGTCTTCCGGGGAGAGGCGGGCGCGCTCTTCCGCGCGCCGATCGTGCCGCGGGCGCCCGCCTCGAAGAGGAAACCGGACGACTCGGGGCAGCTCGATCTCTTCGGCGACGACGAGGGTTGATCCCGGCCGGCGCTGCCGGGCGAGGGGAAATGCTTTTCGGTTGACTGGCCGGGGGGCGATTGCTACATTCCATCCGTTCCAAAACCGCGTATTCTGGCGTCCCCATCGTCTAGCCAGGTCCAGGACACCGCCCTTTCACGGCGGCAACACGGGTTCGAATCCCGTTGGGGACGCCATTCGCACATATCATCGAAGAACATGTGAGTCCCGTGGTTTCGTTGGGGACGCCATTCGCACATGTGAGTCCCGTGGTTTCGTTGGGGACGCCATTTTCTTTTCCGCCGAAATTGTGTTATACTGAATTGTCCGCCCGGATTCCCGGCAACGAGCGAACCCGTTTACATATCCAGGGAGTGTCCCATGCGCCGTTCGTGGATCACCGCATATGCCATCGGAGGCGTCGTCTTCCTCCTGCTTCTCCTCGTCTTCCCGATGACCGCCCGCTGCTCGAGCCAGGACGGCGATATCGAGTGGGACGGTATCTCCCACGTGCCGTGGCAGGACCGACGCCCCCTCTGCCCGGTCGACAACAAGTCCTTCGCCGTTCGTTTCCAGGCCTTCAAGGGCGATCTCACCGGCGCGCGCGTCTTCCTCGACGACGGCGGCGCGACGTCGTGGATCGCGGCCGCGGTGACGGGGGAACGGGGACCGTACTACATCTGGGAGGCGACGATCCCCACCACGGCCGCAAGCGGCATCGGCTACTACATCGAACTGACCGACGGCGCCGACACCGACTTCGTCAGCGTGTCGGGAATCTCCGACGAAACCCCCGTCGACGGCGGCTGGCGCCTGGACTTCGCCACGCTCGGGCACGCCCCGCTCGGGGCCACGCCGATCGCCGGCGGGACGGTCTTCAGGGTATGGGCGCCGGGAGCGGCGACCTGCCACGTCCGCGGCGATTTCAACGGATGGAATCTCGACGACGAGATGACGCGCGATGGCGAATACTTCGCCCTGCGCGTGGCGGGCGCGTCGGCGGGGCAGGAGTATAAGTACTTCTTCGGTCCGGGAGACCTGTGGAAGCCCGACGCGCGGTCGCGCGCCTTCGATTCGGGCAGCAACATGAACAGCATCATCGTCGACCCCTTCGCCTACGCGTGGCAGGAGGAAGACTTCCGGACGCCGCCGAAGGAGGAGATGATCGTCTACCAGCTGCATGTCGGGCAGTTCGCCGGGCGGAACGATCCGCTCGGGAGCGCCCCGCATCCCTCGAGGTACGTCGACGTGGCGGCGCGCGCGGACCATCTCGCCGAGCTGGGCGTGAACACGGTGATGGTCAACCCGGTCACCGAGTTTCCCGGCGACTACTCGGGAGGCTACAACCCGGTCACCGCGTGGGCGCCGGAGTGGATCTTCGGCTCGGTCGACGATTTCAGGTACATGGTCGACGAGCTGCACCGGCGCGGCATCGCCGTCCTCGTCGACATCGTCTGGAACCATTTCAGCGTCGACGACAACTACCTGTGGTACTACGACGGCACGCAGATCTATTTCGACGATCCGGCGGTCGATACGCCCTGGGGCTCGCAGGCCGACTTCGATCGCGCCGCGGTCCGCGCCTATTTCCTCGACGCCGCGATGCACTGGCTGGAGGAGTGCCGGATCGACGGCTTCCGCATGGACGCCACGTCGTACATGAGCATCCAGCCGGGCGGCTGGAGCCTCATGCAGGAGCTGAACGACCTCGTCGACAACCGGTACGCCGGCAGGGTGCTCGTGGCCGAGCAGCTCCCCGACGATGCCTGGATCACCCGGCCGACCGGTCTCGGCGGCGCGGGATTCGACGCGCAGTACTACGACTACTTCAAGAACTCGATCCGGAGCGAGATACTCGACGCGGCCTTCGGCGATCCCGAGATGTGGCGGATCCGCGACATCGTCAACGGGAGCGGCGCCTACCTGAACGGCGGGTCGGTCTTCAACTACCTCGAGCTTCACGACGAGGCCTGGCCGATGAGCGGCGGGCAGCGCATCGTCAAGACGATCGACACTACCTTCCCGCACGACGACGTCTACGCCCGGGGACGGGTCAAGCTCGCCCAGGGCATCGTCACGCTCGCCCCGGGGATCCCCGCCTTCCTCATGGGGCTCGAGTGGCTCGAGGACGCCGATTTCGGCACCGGCGAGGCGGAGAGGATCGACTGGGCGAAGAAGGTCGCCTACGCCGACCACTTCGCATTCTTCCGGGATCTTCTCACACTGCGGAAGAACGACTCCTTCAGGTCGGACGCCCTGCGGACCGTGCACCACCTCGACGAGGCGGGGAACGTGATCGGTTTCCGGCGCTGGGACGGCGTCGACGATTACGTCGTCGTCGCCAATTTCCGGAACGACGACTGCACCGCATACCGGATCGGGATGCCCGCGGCGGGGGATTGGCGGGAGGTGCTGAACAGCCAGGATCCCGTCTACGGCGGTTCGGGGCCGGTGAACGGCGGCACGCTCTCGACCGAGGCGGTTCCCCTGGACGGCTACGCCCAGTCGATCGTCGTCGACCTGCCGATGATGGGCCTCGTCGTGTTCAGGAAGGGAAGCGCTCCGACCGGTGCGGAGGAGGAAACCGTGCCGGCCGCCGACAGGCTGGAGGCAAGCTTTCCGAACCCCTTCAACCCGATGACGACCATCCGGTTTTCCCTCGCCGCCTCGCGGCACGTCTCGCTGCGGATCTACGACGTCTCCGGGCGTCTCGTTCGGACGCTCGTCGACGGCACCTTTCCCGTGGGGCGGCACGAGACGCGATGGGACGGCCGGAACGATCGCGGCGAGAGGGTGGCCTCAGGCGTCTATTTCTCCCGGCTCGCCACGGCTTCGGGCGCGATGACGAAACGGATGGTCCTGTTGAGGTAGCGCCGCCCGAGAGGCATGCACCGCACGCCGCCGGGCCGCGAACCCGGAGCATGTCCTCTATCGAGGACGATTTTCGGGGCCTTCTGGTTTTCCGGGGACATCGGCACTGTGTGCATCCACGCCATCGAATCCCATAACTATCCTTATGATAAGTGATTGCAGTGACGTTTCGCGCGGGCACGGCGTATGCGTTTGCATATTCACGGAACGGATAACCGGAAAAGGAGGCGAGTCATGAAACGGAGAATGATCACCATCGCCATCGCTGGCCTGGTCGTCGCGGGGCTCGCGGGCGGCGCCGAAGCGGGCCGGATCGCCGCGAAGAGGAAGACGGTCCGCGTGGACGCGAAGCGGGAGACGCGCCGGGAGGCGAGGCGGGAAACAGGCCGCGAAGCGAGCCGGGAGGTGCGCCGCGACGTCCGGCGGGACGACGTGCGGCGGGATGCGCCCACGCGACGGCGAACGCTGAGGACCTTGCCCCGGCAACACACCGTCGTCAGAACGAACGCACGAACCTATTATTACACGGATGGCGTCTTCTACCGGGGCGAGCGTGACCGGTACGTCGCCGTCGGGGCGCCGGTCGGGGCGTTCGTCGGCCGCCTGCCCGCGCGGCACCGGATCCTGTTCGTCGGCGGTCGCCGTTACTGGTATGCCGGCGGTGTTTTCTACGTCGGCGTACGGGGCGGGTTCCGGGTCGTGTATGCGCCCCTTGGCGCGCGCCTGGCCCGGCTGCCCGTCGGATGCGAGAAGGTGCGGGTGCGAAACGGGATCTACTTCTACTGCGACGGCGTGTATTTCCGGTTCGACCGGCGCGAGGGGCTGTACGTCGTCGTGCGCGCACCGATCGGGGCCGTGGTGAGGTATCTCCCGGACAGTTGCGAGATGCGGGGCAGGGGACACGACCGGTACGCATGCTACGGCGGCGTCGGGTACCGGCCCGTCATCCGCGACGGTTTCACCTTCTGGCTCGTCTTCGATCTGTAGACCGGTCGATGGGCGGTTGCGAGAGAAAGGGAGCGCCACGGGGAGCGCTCCCTTCGACTATGACGAGGTGCGGATCCGCATCGAGTTCGCGCCTCCAGGC
The DNA here is from genome assembly GCA_016931295.1 of Candidatus Krumholzibacteriota bacterium. NCBI lineage: Bacteria > Candidatus Krumholzibacteriota > Candidatus Krumholzibacteriota bacterium. The sequence goes on along the minus strand of JAFGEZ010000035.1, from coordinate 5,013 downwards.
GCGGGCTCGGATAGAGTATATCACGACAATGTCTTTCCAGTCAATACTATACGGATAGCACCTCATGTATATTCAAGGGGCGATTGCGGTTGAACGCCGACCCCGCGGGCGTGTATCATGAGCGGCGTCACACCACACACGGGGAGAAGCCGATGAATACGCGATCGCTTTGCCTGGTTGCTCTCGTGCTCGCCTGTATCGCCTTTTCCAGCTCCGCGTCCTGCGAGGAGGCGGATTCCTCCGGCGCCCGGCCGCTGCCGGCCGATGTCGCCGCCGCCGCCCGCATCGTCGACCTGGTCTTCACGCAGGTGGAGATCGACTCCATGCTCGACGAGCTCGGGACGAGTCTCGGGCAATACCGGTCGATGCGGCGCTACCCGCTGAACAACGGCGTGGCGCCTTCGCTGCGCTTCGATCCCGAGCCGGCCGGATTCCGCCAACGGCCGGTGCGCGAGGAACTCAGGCCCGCTTTGCCGAAGCGGACCGGACGTCCCGAGCGCATCGGGGATCTCGCCTTCTACACGGTCCGGGAGCTCGGCGAGCTCATCCGCACGGGCGAGATCACCTCCATGGAACTGACGAGGCTCTGTCTCGACCGTCTGCGCGAGTACGGGCCCGCGCTCGAGTGCGTGATCACCCTGACCGAGGATCTCGCGCTCGAACAGGCCCGCCGGGCCGACGAGGAGATCGCCGCTGGCCGGTACCGGGGCCCCCTGCACGGGATCCCGTGGGGAGCGAAGGATCTGCTCGCCGTCCGGGGATATCCCACGACGTGGGGGGCCGAGCCCTACAGAACGCAGCGGATCGACCAAAACGCGGCCGTCGTCGAAAGACTCGAGGAGGCGGGGGCCGTCCTCGTCGCCAAGCTCACGCTCGGCGCCCTCGCCTGGGGCGACGTCTGGTTCGGGGGCACGACGCGGAATCCCTGGGATCTCGAACAGGGATCGAGCGGCTCGTCGGCGGGATCCGCGTCGGCGACGGCCGCCGGGCTCGTCCCCTTCGCCATCGGCACCGAGACGTGGGGATCGATCGTGTCGCCCTCGACGCGTTGCGGCGTGACGGGGCTCAGGCCGACCTTCGGGCGCGTGAGCCGCGACGGTGCCATGGCCCTGAGCTGGTCGATGGACAAGATCGGACCGATCTGCCGCACGGCCGAGGACTGCGCCATCGTCTTCGACGCGATCCGCGGGGCAGACCCCGCCGACGCGACGACCGTCGACCGTCCGTTCGGGTACGACGCCACGATCGATCTGGCCTCGCTCCGTATCGGGCTCCTCGACGACGTCGTCGAGAGCGAGTATCCCTTCAAGGAGAACGATCTCGCAGCCCTCGACGTTCTCCGCGGCCTGGGCGCGAGTTTCGTGACGGTCTCCCTCCCCGATCTTCCCGTCGACGCGATCTCCTTCGTATTGAGCGCGGAGGCGGCAGCCGCCTTCGACGAGTTGACCAGATCGAACCGGGACGATCTCATGACGCGCCAGGTGAAGAACGCCTGGCCGAACGTCTTCCGCGCGGCGCGGCTCATACCCGCCGTCGAATACATCCAGGCGAACCGTCTCCGCCTGCTGCTCGTCCAGGCGATGGGCCGGCTCTTCGACGAGGTGGATCTCTACGTGGCGCCCTCCTTCGAGGGAGACAACCTGCTGCTCACCAACCTGACCGGGCATCCCTGCATCGTTCTGCCGACCGGATTCGACGACGGGGGACATCCGACGAGCATCACGATCGTCGGCGGGCTGTACGACGAGGGTTTGATCCTCGCTCTGGCGGCGGCCTACCAGGACGCGACCGGTTGGGACGAGACGCATCCGCCGCGTTTCGTCGAGTAGGACGTCTCCGCCGGAGAAGGGATTTTCACGGTTGATTCCGGTGCCCTGGGCGCGTAGACTGTGGCACCGGTTTTTCCTTGAAGGAGAGAGAGATGAACCACGTACCCGTCATCGCCCTGATCGCCCTGTTCGCCATGATCACGCCCCAGGCGACGCATGCCGGCAAAACCCCCGCATGGATGTCGTCCGCCGTCGCCGCGATGGAGACGGAGCTCGCCGGCCGGTTCGGCGACGAACGGGAGGCGGACATCCACCGCGGTCTGTCGCAGGTATCCTCGTTCTGGCGGGAGGAGGACGGCGACCGCAAGACCTTCGAGACCTTCGTCCGCGCGAACTTCGCGCGAGACGAGGAGATGCGGGACGCGATGTTCGATCGCTTCCAGCTCGTCCTCGAGAAGATCGGCGGACACATGGTCGAGATCGGGCACGTGATGCGGCGGCAGGCGGAACTCGATCTCGGCCTCGTCTACGACTTCGACGGGATCATGTCCGGCTATGCGCCCGGCGCGCACATCACCGACGATTTCTTCGCCGACAAGCTCGCGTTCGTCGTGCTCCTCAACTTCCCTCTCACGACCCTCGATGAGCGGCTCGGCGAGGGTTCGACGTGGTCGCGCCGCCGGTGGGCCGAGGCCCGTCTCGCGCAGCGGTTCGCCAAGCGTGTTCCCGCCGCGGTCAATCTCGAGATCGCGAAGGCCGACGCGAGGAGCGACAACTACATCGCGGGGTACAACATCTGGATGCATCACCTCGTCGATGACGACGGCGAGCGTCTCTTCCCGCCGAAGATGCGGCTCTTGTCGCACTGGAACCTCCGCGATGAGCTCAAGGCCGATTACGCGGACGAGAACCGCGGACTCGAGAAACAGCAAATGATCGTCAAGGTGATGGAACGGATCGTCGACCAGACGATCCCGGCGATCGTCGTCGACAACCCCCACGTCGACTGGAATCCCTTCACGAACGCCGTGACGCCCGCCGCGGTGAACGACGCGGGCGACCCGCCGCCGGACGGCGTCGCCGTCTCCGGCGACCGCGAACCGGATACCCGGTACGAGGTGCTTCTCGGATCGTTCCGCGCGCAGCGGCTCCTCGACGAGTACTCGCCGACGGCGCCAACCCTGATCAGGCGGCGATTCGACGAGCACCGCGAGATCCCCGAGGAACGTGTGCGGAAGATGATGGAGGACGTCTGCTCCTCGCCGCTCGCGAAGCGGGTGGCGGCCCTGATACGCGAGCGTCTCGGGCGCGATCTCGAAGCGCACGACATCTGGTTTAACGGGTTCCGCGCGATGGGACCCTACACGCAGGAGGAGCTCGACCGGATAACCCGCGAGCGATATCCCGACCCGGCAGCCTACGAGGCCGACATCCCGCGGATGCTGCGCAAGCTCGGTTTCGCCGGGGAACGCGCCGACTACATCGCCGGCATGATACGGGTCGATCCGGCGCGCGGTTCGGGCCATGCCTCGGGCGCCGGCATGCGCGGCGAGCCGGCGCTGCTCCGCACGCGCGTGGGGAGCGAGGGGATGGACTACAAGGGCTTCAATATCGCCGTGCACGAGATGGGACACAACGTCGAGCAGGTCCTCTCGCTGAACGACGTCGATTACACCCTTCTCGAAGGCGTGCCGAATACCGCGTTCACCGAGGCCTTCGCATTCACATTCCAGGCGAACGATCTCATGCTGCTCGATCTCGATGTGCCCGAGGATCCGAAGAGCGAGGCGATCAAGACGCTCAACGACTTCTGGATGACCTGGGAGATCGCCGGCGTCTCGCTCGTCGACATCGATATCTGGCACTGGATGTACGACCATCCCGAGGCGACCGCAGCCGAACTCAGGGAGGCGGCGCTCTCGATCTCGAAGAGGATCTGGAACGAGTACTATGCTCCCGTTCTCGGCCCGGAAGACTCGACGATTCTCGGCATCTACTCGCACATCATCCATTCCAACCTCTACCTGCCCGATTACCCGATGGGCCATCTCATCGCATTCCAGGTGCAGGAGAAGATGCGTGAGGCGGGGGCGATCGGCCCCGAGTTCGAGCGGATGGCCGTGCAGGGGAACATCGCGCCCGACCTGTGGATGATGGGCGCGACCGGCACGCCCGTCGGCGCGGAGGCGCTGCTCGAAGCGACAGGGCGGGCGCTCGGGGAGTTCTAGACGGACGCTTGACCGGTGCGGACCGGAATGATATTTTAACCTCTCCCGCGGCGGCGCGGCCGGGTTGTCGAAGCCCGGCGGCGCCGCGCGCGCGACGCGGCCGGGACGGTCGGAGAAGCGACGGCACGAGACGATCCACAGACGAAAGAAGAGCCATATGGGTGCGACATCCGGGAAGAGGGTCCTCGTAACGGGTTCGTTGGGACAGATCGGCTCCGAGCTCGCGCTTGCGCTGCGCGACCGCTACGGCGAGCAAAACGTCGTGGCGAGCGACGTTCGTTCCGACGAGGAGCGCGTGCTGTCCGGGAAGGGGCCGTTCGTTGCGCTCGACGTGCTCGATGCAAACGCGTTCGACGCGGTCGTCGCCGACAACCGCATCGATACGATCTACCATCTCGCGGCGATCCTCTCGGCGGTCGCCGAACAGGATCCCCTCCGGGCGTGGAAAATAAACATCGACGGGCTGTGCAACGCGCTCGAATCCGCGCGTCGCCACGGGTGCAGCCTCTTCGTGCCCAGCTCGATCGGGGCGTTCGGTCCGACGACGCCGCTCGACGCGACGCCGCAGGAGACGATCATGCGACCGACGTCGATGTACGGCGTCACCAAGGTGTCGGGGGAACTCCTCTGCGACTATTACCACGGACGGTTCGGCGTCGACACGCGGGGCGTCCGGTATCCCGGTATCATCTCGAACGTCACGATGCCCGGCGGCGGCACGACGGACTACGCCGTCGAGATCTACTACGCGGCCGTCATGAACGGATCGTTCACCTGCCCGCTCGCCGCGGACACGTCGCTCGACATGATGTACATGCCGGATGCGATCAAGGCGGCGATCGACGTGATGGAGGCCGATCCGGAAAGCCTGCAACACCGGAACGCCTTCAACGTGACCGCGATGCACTTCACCCCCGAGGAGATCGCCGCGGAGATCCGCAAGCATATTCCGGGCTTCGAGATCGATTACCGGATCGACCCGGTCCGGCAGGCGATCGCCGATTCGTGGCCGAATT